>JBCDKT010000008.1 GCA_038746285.1 Bacteroidota bacterium | reverse complement strand
CGCCACCGCCGCCTCGTAGGCCGTGCGCGCGCCGTCGGGGTCGTCCATCCGGTTTGACAGGAGCCAGCCGAGGTTGTAGCTCGCCATGGCCACCTGGACGAGGCCCTCGGCCGTGGACGCCTCGCGACCGACCGCCACCGCCGCCTCGTAGGCCGTGCGCGCGCCGTCGGGGTCGTCCATCCGTTCTGACAGGAGCCAGCCGAGGTTGACGCTCGCCTTGGCCACCTCGACGAGGCCCTCGGCCGTGGACGCCTCGCGACCGGCCGCCACCGCCGCCTCCCAGGCCGTGCGCGCGCCGTCGGGGTCGTCCATCCGGTTTGACAGGAGCCAGCCGAGGTTGTAGCTCGCCTTGGCTACCTGGACGAGGCCCTCGGGGGTCGCCGCATCACGGCCTGCCTTGGCGGATGCTCGTAGCAGGCGAGCCGCCCGTTCGCTCTCGCGCCCCTCAATAGCTAGCAAGGTGCCCCACTCGAAGAGCGCCTCCGCGTCCTGCTGCGCCTGCAAGGTCTCTTCCAGATGCTCGGGTAGGTCGGCTTGGGTCTCCTGCGGGCCGGGCACCACGTTCTTCAGGAAGGCCGGTTCCAGCGCCTGCCTGTCGCGGAACCCCTGCTCCTGAAGGACGGACAGCGCCTCCTCCGTCTGCTCCGGCTCGAAGTCGAATAGTGCCTCGGCGATGCGTTGCAAGCGGGCGCGGGTCAGGGAGATGCCTCGGTCGTCCAGCAGCTTGGCGGTTTTGAGCCAGCGGAGCGCCTGACGGTCGTTGGCCTTTTCGCTCCTCAGGAGGTCCTGATACCGGGTGCGCTGCACCTCAAAATCACCCTCCAGAACGAACGCGAAGGACTGCTCGCGCTCGCCGGGCGGCAGCGGGTCCGGTTCTACCTGCTTGGCTACCTCGTCAATGAGTGCATCGGTAGGGGGCTGAATCTCCACATGCTCCAAACCTTCGCGAAGCGAGCGGAAAGATGGATCGTTGAGGACGGTGGAGCCGGGACCGCCGTCGCGCACCGTCGCCAGCACGAGAAAGGGTACGCTGCGCTGCTCGGCCTGCTCGCTGAGTTGCCCTAGCAGGGGCATCACGTTGGACTTCATGCACTCGTCGAACTGCTCTAGGTCGTCGAGGAAGAGGCAGCAGCCGTGGCTGAGGTGCTGCGCGAGGCGGTCGGGGAGGGGCGGCGTCGGCTTACCGGGATCCGGAGCCAGCACAAACATCGCGGGGTGCTCCTGCCGCAGCCACTCGGTGAGGAAGCGCGTCTTGCCGAGGAGCGGTCGCCCCTGGAGCAGCAGCCCCAGCCGCCCGCGCCCGACGATCTGCTCGCGGAGGTACTGCGCCGCATCGCCGGCGACGAGGCCGCCGCCCTCGTCCTGCTTGGTCGGGAGGGTGACGGGGCGCGAGAGGGCGCGCACGCCGTCCACAAACGGCTGATCCATAGGCCGCGTGGAGCCGACGATAGGCCCGGCGCTCAGGTCTCGGGCCGGGCACGCCTGCCGGAAGGATTGGCACCACGTTTCCCATGCTGTACGCTGCTCTCGCCGGGTGAGCATAACGCCGGTGCCGGTCATACCCACCAGCGCGACGAGGACCACGATCAGCAAAGCTCCCCACGGCTCCAGACGCAACGTCGTCCGTACCCACTCGCTCAGCGCATCCCCGGACAACTCATTCCATATTAGGGGAATCGCAATGCCTAGTGCCCAAGGCATAAAGGCCAGCAGCCACTTAGCAACTTTCTTCATGGATTGAAGGGGTCAAACACCAGATAAAAGGTACCTGTCCCTGATTCAGGCTGTCCAGCGATGTTTTGATTTGAACCGGAGCCGGACCGCCACCCGGTAGGTGGTCCGCCCCTAGACTGAACCTTTCGGGATGCGGCTCCGTTCGACTGCTCGCCTCTCCCACGTCTGACCTGTCGCCCTATGAGCCACCCGGACCAGCACGCCCCCGACGATCACCGCTCGCCGACACACCAGAGTGCACCGAAGGCCGGAGCCTCGGCCGAGCTCGCCGGTGAGATCAAGGACGAAGACCTGAAACAGGACGCCGATACCGGGGCCGTCGTCCGCGCCGAAACGCCCGAGGAGGAAGCCCGGCAGGGCGAGGCAGGCAACGCCTACGTCGGACGCGGGATGCGGGACGACCTGAAGGCCACCCCGCGCATCGAGGACGCCGACCAAGTGCAAGACGGGGACTGAGACGCTGCCCGGACTTCAACCGCTCCCGCGTGGCTACGGCTGGTCGGGTAGGGACGCCGGGCTGCTCTCGCGCAGCGCGGCCAGCATCTGCGCGGTGTCGGCGAGGTCGCGGGCCAGTTCGGGGTCGGTGTCGAGCGGCCCCGCGGCGAGCGAGTCGTGGGCTGTCTGGAGCAGTGCTTCTGCTTCGCCGGGTTGCCCCAGCGCCAGCAGAGCACGTCCGAGGTCCCGGCGGGCACGGGCGCGCCCCGTGGCGGTGGAGTGGCCGAGCGCGGCGCGAAGGTGCGGTTCGGCCTCGGCGGGCCGTCCGGCGTCGGTGAGGACGCGGCCGAGCACGCGCCGGGCGGCGAGGGTGCGGCGGTCCGTAGGCCCCCGCCGAGCCTCGTACCGCCCGAGGGCTTCGCGCACGAGCGGCTCGGCCTCGGCTGCGCGGCCTGTCCGGCTGAGCACGACCGCGAGGCGCAGCAAATACCCGGCGGGCACGGCGCTGTCGGGGCCGAAAGCGACGCGGGAGATCTCCACCACCTCGCGCAGCAGCGCTTCGGTCTCCTCGTCGTCGCCGAGGTCCTCGGTCACGTAGGCCAGCGTCTCGAGCGCGTAGGCCATGCGCGGGTGCTCGGGGTCGTAGACCTGCCGCGCGACGGCGACCCCCTCGCGCAGCAGCGGCTCGGCCTCGGCTGGGCGGCCGAGGCTGGACAGGAGCAGGCCGAGGGTGCGGCGCGTGACGTTCGTCCGGGGGTGCCGCTGCCCCAGGGCCGAGGTTCGCAGGTCAAGCGCCTCGCGGAAGTGCTGCTCGGCCTGGAGGAGGAAGGTCCGGTCGCCCTCGCGCTCGCCCCGGGAGTAGAAGAGCGTGCCGAGGTTGTTGAGCGACTCCGCCCGGAGCGCTGGGTCTCCTGTCCGGCTCCGCAGCGCGATGGCTTCGCCGTAGTGGGCGGCGGCCTCGTCGTAGCGCTGGAGGCGCCGCGCCATCACGCCGAGGTCGTTGAGGGTGGCCGCCAGCGCGAGCGAGTCGAGCGGCTGCACGGCACGCCGGATGGCGAGCGAACGGCGCAGGAGAGAGTCGGCCGTCGTCACCTGCCGTTTGTAGTAGTACACCCCGGCCAGGTGGTACAGGGCATCAGCGACCTCGGGAACCTCGTCTCCGAGGAGCCCCTGCCGCTGCCCGAGGGCACCGCTCAGGAGCGAGTCAGCCGTGTCGTAGTCGCCTAGCGCCGTGTAGACGCGCCCGAGCGCCTCCTGCATCGTGGCCTGCAGGAGGGGCTGCTCGGCCAGTTCCGCCTGCACCTGGGCCTTTCCCTGTTCGAGCACTTCGCGTGCGGTGATCTCCCGCCCCTGTGCCTGCTCCGGCGTGCTGGCCTCGAACAGGCCCACGAGGAAGTCGGCTACGGTCTCCGCCTTGTCCGCTTCGGCCTGCGCCCGCCGTGCCTCGACCTCCGCCTCGGCCTGGGCAGCGCGGGCGGCCCCAGCCTGCCACAGTGCCACGCCGAGGCCGGCAGCGAGTGCGAGGAACACGAGGGCGGCGGCCCCGATCCCGAGGCGGTGGCGCCGGACGAACTTCCGCGTCCGGTACCCCACCGTGTCCGCCTGCGCCCGCACCGGCAGCCCGTCGAGGTGGCGGCGCACGTCGTCGGCGAAGGCACCGGCCGAGCCGTAGCGGCGCTCGGGCTCTTTGCGCAGCGCGGTGAGGACGATCTGGTCGAGGTCACCGGCGAGGCGGCGGCGGAGCGTGCCCGTGTCGGCGCGGCGGGCCTGGCTGAGCGTGGCCGGGGTCGTGTCACTCACCGCTGCGGTCACCGGGGCACCGACGGCCGTGCTGGGGCGCGTCGGCTCTTCTTCCAGGATCGCGCGCTCGACCTCGTACCGGGCACGGCTCGCGAGGCGGTACGGGCGGCGCCCGGTCAGCAGTTCGTAGAGGAGGATGCCGAGCGCGTAGACGTCCGTCGCCACCGTCACCGCCTCGGCGCGGACCTGCTCCGGCGCGGCGTACTCCGGCGTCATCAGCTGCAGCCCCGTCCGCGTCTCGGCGACCGTGAACGGCACCCCGCCCTCGGCGTCGTCGAGGAGCTTGGCGATCCCGAAGTCGAGGAGCTTCACCGTGCCGTCGTCCGTGACGAGGATGTTCGACGGCTTGAGGTCGCGGTGGACGACGAGGTTGCGGTGGGCGTAGGCGACGGTTTCGCAGACCGTCTCGAAGAGCGCGAGGCGCTCGTTGACCGAGAGCCGCTTGCGATCACAGTAGTCGGTGACCGGCTCGCCCGCGACGTACTCCATCGCCAGCCACGGCCGGCCGTCGGCGGCGACCCCGCCGTCGAGCAGGCGCGCGATGTGAGGGTGCTCCAGCCGCGCCAGGATGCGGCGCTCGGCCCGGAAGCGCGCCCCGACCTCCGGCGCAAGGCCCGGGCGGACGAGCTTGAGGGCAACCGTCTGCTCGAACTGCCCGTCGGCACGCTCGGCGAGGTAGACCGTACCCATGCCGCCGCGCCCGATCTGGCGGGCGACGCGGTAGGGCCCGACCTGCTCGCCGGTGAGCGGGTCGCGCCCGGCGAGGGCGGCGTCGAGGGCGGGAGCGAGCACGTCGTCGCCGAAGGCGTGGAGGTAGCCCTCGGCGTCGGCGTCGGCCGCGAGCAGGGCCGCGACCTCCTCGCGCAGCGCCGGGTCGGGGTCGCCGCCGGGCGTGCGGCAGGCATCGTCGAGAAACGACGCTCGCTCGCCCGGCGGCAGGTCGGCGGCCTGCTCGAAGAGGACTTCGATCTGGTTCCAGCGCTCGGAGGTCATGCGGAGAAAGGCGAAGGGTCTGGGAGACTGTTTAGGATTCGTAGTCGCGGGCTGCGAGCGGCTGCGAACCGCCCCGCCCGCGTTGCACTGCATCGCCGATGCTCACGCGCCGCCTGCTTCGCGCCCCTCGGCAGGATCGTCTCTCGCTCGCGCTCGCCTTCGCACTCCAAATCTAAACAGTCTCTAGTTTGCGGAGCGGTTCGGCAGAGCGGACGCCTCGGCGAGGCGTCCCTACCCCGCTATCTCCGGCAGGGCTATCTCCGGTGGTAAGCACTTGCCGGGCGCGCTGTTGCACCGGCATCTCAGCGCAGTGTGCTCTAGGGAGTCACGACAAACGGCGCACGCGGGGTTCACGCCTCGCCGGAATCGAGCGTCTGGCCGGTCAGCACGCGGTGGAGCCAGGCGCGGGCCGTCCGCCAGCGCCGCTTCACGGTCGAGTCCGAGAGGCCGAGCGCCTCGGCCGTCTCCTCGACGCTCATCCCGGCCAGAAACCTGCACTCGACGACGCGCGCCGCCTCGGGGCTCATCGCGCCGAGCTGCTCCAGGGCGTCTTCGAGCGCGAAGAGCCGCGTGGCCTGCTCGTCCTCGACGGCGAGGTCGTCGGCCATCGTCACCCGGTCCTGGCCGCCGCCGCGCTTCTGGGCTCCGCGCGCCTTGACGTAGTCTAGGAGCACCTGCCGCATCGCCTTCGCCGCCACGCCGAGCAGGTGGGAGCGGCTCTCGAACGACAGCCCCTCGGCGTCGGCGAGCTTGGCGTAGGCCTCGTGGACAAGCGCCGTCGTGTTGAGCGTCCGGGCGTTGGCCCACCCGGCGCGCTGCCGGTGCGCCTGCCGGTGGAGCTCGTCGTAGACGAGCGCGAACAGCCGGTCGAAGGCGGGCTCACTGGAGGCTCCTTCTCGGAGCGCGTCGAGGAGGCGGGTGACTTCGCCGGAGGAGATGGCCATGAGCGTCGGTCGAGCCGCAGGTGGGAGTGGAGTCAACATACCCACGACCCGCGCCGCAGGGCAATCCGACGCAGGGCCCCGACGCCGGGCGCTGACCTGTGATCGAATCCGATGTCGTGATGCCCAGGGAGCGCACAGGTTCAGCGCCTCGCTGGACGGCAGCCTCCGCTTCGCACCTACCCACTCGACTTCTGAATCCGATGAACCGCTTTTTTTCTCTCTGCCTCTTCGCCCTGCTGCTCGCGGCCACCGGCTGCGACTCCGGCTCCGAAGACGATACCGTTACCGTAAACGGCACCATCACGAACGCCACCGGCCTCGGCGTCGACGACGCGACGGTCACCTTCAGCGCCGACGGCACGGCCGGGCGCGGCTCTGCTGAGAACGCCACCACCGACACCGACGGCAACTTTTCCATCGAGGTCCCGGACGGCTCGTACACCGTCACGGTGACGGCCCCCGGCTACACCGCCACTACGTCCACGATCACTACCGGCGGCGAGGACCTGGTGACGACGCTGCGGGGTCCCTCCAACCTCTCGGGCCGGATCGTGAACTCCCAGAACGGCCAGGCGCTCGCCAACGCGCGGGTCTCGTTCACGCGCGGCACCGGCGCGGCCGTGGACACCTCCGAGGCCGCCATCGACCTGGAGGTGGTGACCGATGCCGACGGAGCGTTCAGCATCAGCGGCGCACCGACCGGGACCTACCTCTGCGTCGTCCGCGCCGACGGCTTCGTGCCGACGCTGCTGCCCGACGTGACCTTCGAGGACGGCGAGACCAACCTCGGCGATGCGACGGCGGTCGAGCAGCCGCCCGCCGGAGCCTACCGCATCGTCCTCTCGTGGGGCGCGGCCCCGCGCGACCTCGACTCGCACCTGACCGGCCCCGACGGACAAGGCGAACGCTTCCACGTCTACTACCTTAACCGATCGGATGAGCTTGCGGACCTCGACACGGACGACACGTCGGGCTTCGGCCCCGAGACGATCACGCTGAGGCCGGACAATGACGGGATGTACCGCTACTCGGTCTATAACTTCTCTGAACAGTCGCTGTCCGGCTCGCAGGGCATCGCGGGCGAGATCGAGAACTCGGCGGCAGCGCGCGTGCAGGTCTACACCGAAGATGGTCTCGTGCGCGACTACCGCGCCCCCGCCTCTGCGCCGGGCGACACATGGCGCGTCTTCGAGCTCAACGCCAGCGGCGGCACCGGGACGCTCACCGACGTGAACCAGTACGTCGACGCCAGCGGCTCGGGCGACATCGGGACGTTCCGCTCGGCCCCCAAAACGCCGTAGGTGACCTTGCGGGCAAAGCGCGGCGATGGAGGCCGGGTACCTACGACGGTGCCCGGCCTCGCGCGTTGCGGTTCACGCACTGCGCTCCGGGGCGTGCGCTATCTTCCACCACCTCCCGCCTCCCGCCGCGCCCGGCCTCCATGTATCTGAGCAGTATCGCCCTCCACGGGTTCAAGAGCTTCGCCGACAAGACGGCGGTCCACTTCGACCCCGGCGTCACCGCCATCGTCGGCCCAAACGGGTGCGGGAAGTCCAACATCATCGACGCCGTCAGGTGGGTCCTCGGCGAGCAGCGGGCGCGGCTGCTGCGCTCGGAGAAGATGGAAAACGTCATCTTCAACGGGGCCGGCACACGGCGCGCCCTCGGCCTAGCCGAAGTCTCGCTCTCGATCCACAACACGCGCGGCGTCCTCCCGACCGAGTACACCGACGTCACGATCTCGCGCCGCCTCTACCGCTCCGGCGAGTCGGAATACCTCCTCAACGGGACCGTCTGCCGCCTCAAGGACATCCTCGACCTGTTCATGGACACGGGGATGGGCGCGGGGGCCTACTCGGTGATCGAGCTGAAGATGATCGAGGACATCCTGAGCGAGAACGCGGCCGACCGGCGGCGGCTCTTCGAGGAGGCCGCCGGGATCACGAAGTACAAGCTCCGCCGGGGGCAGGCGCTCCGCCGCCTCGACACGACGCAGGCCGACCTCACGCGCCTCGCGGACCTGACGGATGAGATCGAGAAGAACGTCCGCAGCCTCTCCCGGCAGGCGACGAAGGCGCAGCGCCACCAGACGCTCCAGGAGCGCCTCCGCACGCTCGAACTCGGCCTCGCCGCCGCCGACTTCGCCCGGCTCGATGCCGAGCGCCAGGCCCTCGACACGGACGCCGGCGCGCTCCGCGACCGCGTCGCCGAGCGGACGGTACAGCTCCAGACGCGCGAGGCCGAGGCCGAGGCCCTGCGCACCGCCCTCCTCGACCGCGAGCGCGCCCTCGCTGAGCACCAGCGGGCTCTCAACGCGCACGTCGAGCAGATCCGCACGGCCGAGGCCGAGGTCCGCCTCGCCGAAGAGCGCCGCGCCGCCGCCGAGGCTGCCCTCGACCGGCTGGGCCGAGAGGCCGACGCCGACACCGCTCGCGCCGAGACGCTCCGGGCCGAAGCCGAGACGCTCGCGGAGCAAGCCGAGGAAGCAACTGCCGCTGCTGCCGAGGCTGAGGCGCACCGTGCCGAGCGGGATGGGGAGCACGAGACGGCGGAGGCCGGTGCCGACGCCGCTCGCGCGCAGCTTGGCGAAGCGCAGGCCGCAGCGCGCCACGCCGCCGACCGCCTCGCCGGAGCCCGCGCCGACCTCGACGCGCAGCGCCAGCGCCGTGCTCTTCTCGAAGACGAGGTGCAGCGCATCGAGGCCCAGACCCGCGAGGTCAAAACCGTGCTCGCCGAGACCGAGGCGCGGACCGAGGCCACAGCGGCAGCGCGCCAGGCCGCCGAGGCCGCACGCGCCGAAACTGAGACCGCGTTTACTGAGGCCGAAGCCGAGGTCGCATCGCTGGACGGTCAGCTCGGTACCGTAGCCGAATCGCTCCGCGCGGCTCGGCGGCAGTACGACGCGGCGACGGCCGAGGCCGACATCCTCCAAAGCCTGCTCGACAGCTACGAGGGGTTCTCCGACGCCGCCCAGACCCTCCTCGCCGCGCCTGACGGGCCAGCGTGCACCGTCGCCGATCTCCTCGCCTGCGATGCCGGATTGCGCCCTGCCGTGGACGCCGCGCTCGGGCCGCTCGCCGACGCGCTCGTCGCCCAGACCGAGGCCGAGGCCCACGCCGGTCTCGCCCGGCTGCGCAACGAGCAGGCCGGGCGCGCCACGTTTCTCGTCCTTGACCGGCTGCCGGAGCGCCCGCCCCCGCCCCTCTCCGCAACCCCGCCCGGCACGACCCCCCTCGCCACGTCCGTCCGCACCGACGCCGCCCACGGTCGGCTCCCGCGCGTGCTCCTCCAGAACGTCTTCCTCGCAGGCTCGCTCGCCGAGGCCGAGGCGCTGCACGCCCAGTACCCCGCCGCCCGGTTCGTCACGGCCGAGGGCGAGTGGGTGAGCGGGAGCCTCGTCCACGCCGGGGGCGACCAGGCGTCGGCCTCCGCCGAGCGGCTCGGGCGGCGTGAGCAGCTCGACGCAGCGCGCGCCCAGGCCGAGGCCGCCCGCGCCGAGAGTGACGCCCTCGACGCCGACGAGCAGCGCCTGCGCGCCGCGCGCGAGGCCCTCGACCTCGGTGCCCGCCGGGCGGCGGCTCGGGAGGCCGAGCGGGCGCTCGACGCCCGCGCCCGCGAGGCCGGGCAGGTCGAGTACGAGGCCGCCGCCCAAGCGCGCCGCCTGAGCGAACTCGCGGCGCGGCGCGCGAAGCTCCAGGCGGAACTCGACGACGCGGCGACGACCGCAGGGCTAGAAACTGCGCTCACTGAGGCGACGGCCGCGCACGAAGCTGCCGCCCAGGCCCGCGCCGACGCCGAGGTGGCCTACAGCGCCGCCGAGGCCGCGAGCCGCGCCGCCCTCGCCCGCTTCAGCGAAGCCAACCTCGTCGCTGTCCAGGCCCGCACCCGCCTCGACGCCCTCGGGCGCGACCGCGACCGCACCGACCTCGGGCTCGCCGACCTCGCCACCCGTGACGACGAGCGGCAGGCCGAGGCCGGGCGTCTGCGCGCGAGCCTCGACGAAGCCGCCGGACGCATCGCCACGCAGTCGGCCCAGGCGACCCGGCTGCGCGACACCAAAGCCGACCTCGACCAGGCCGTCACGACCGCCGAGACCGACGTCTCCGACGCCCGCTCCGCGATCTCGGACACCGACGCCCTCCTGCGCGAGGTCCGGCGGCTCCGCGAAGAGGCCCAGCAGGCGCAGGGCGCGGGCGAGATCCGGCGGACCGAGATCGGCACCCGGCTCGAAGCCATCACCGAGCGCGTGTGGGAGGCCTACGGCGTCGCCCCCGGCGAGATCGAGGTCCCGCCCGACTTCGACGCCGACGAGGCCCGCCGCGAGGTCCCCGACCTGCGCGCCAAGCTCCGCACCATCGGTGCCGTCAACGAACTCGCGCTCGAGTCCTACGAAGAGGAAAAGCAGCGCCTAGAATTTCTACGCGAGCAGCAGCACGACCTCGAACAGGCCGAGGCCTCGCTCCGCTCGACGATCCGGGAGATCAACGCTACGGCCTCCGCCCGCTTCAATGAGACCTTCTCGGCCGTCCGCCGCGAGTTCCAGCGCCTCTTCAAAGACCTCTTCGGCCAGAACGCCTCGGCCGACATCGTCCTCGCCGGCGACGACCCGCTCGAAGACCCCATCGAGATCCGCGCCCGCCCGAAGGGCAAGAAGCCGAGCGCCATCACCCAGCTCTCCGGCGGCGAGAAGACGCTGACCGCGATCGCGCTCCTCTTCGCCATCTACCTCGTCAAGCCCTCCCCGTTCTGCATCCTCGACGAGGTCGACGCCCCGCTCGACGACGCCAACGTCGAGCGCTTCATGGGCCTCATCCGCGCCTTCGCCGAGAGCACGCAGTTCATCCTCGTCACCCACAACAAGCTCACGATGGAGGCCGCCGACCGGATGTACGGCGTGACGATGCAGGAGGAAGGCGTCAGCAAGCTCGTCGGCGTCCGCTTCGACGAGGTCCTACCCGAGGCAGCATAATGCTCGGTACAACCGAATGTTGTTGTGTTCTTGCCCTCTGTGCACGACAAAAGTCGTGTGGACCGCAGACGGCGGACGGCAGACCGCCGCTCGGTGCTCAAAAACTGCGGTCCGCGGTCCGTCGTCCGTGGTCTCCTTTAGGCGATTGCAAGTTTTGTCGTGTACTGAGGTTCCTGCCTCACAACCAAATACGGTTGTGAAACTGCGATATGTCTCGCCAGACTCTACTTCCGCGTCTCTCTTTCCGCCCGTGGGCTAGCGCACGATGAAAGGATTTGCCAGAAATGCAGTCCGGCGGGTTCGGGGTCGCGTGGGGGCGCTCCGCAAGCGCCTGCTCGACAGGCAGCGCGCGATGCCCGACTTTATCATCATCGGGGCGCAGAAGGCGGGGACCTCGTCGCTGCACTACTACCTCAGCCAGCACCCGCAGGTGATCGCGTCGTCGGTCAAGGAGGTGCACTACTTCGACAACCACTTCGAGGAGGGGCTGCTGTGGTACAAGGCGCACTTCCCGCTCCGGTCCCGGGTGCGGCGGCGCGAGCGGGAGCTTGGAAAGCCGGTTCTGGTCGGCGAGGCGAGCCCGTACTACCTCTTCCACCCGCACGCACCGCGCCGCATCCGCGAGGCGCTGCCGGAGGCCAAGCTGATCGCGTTCCTCCGAGACCCTGTCAAGCGGGCCTACTCGCACTACCAGATGGGCGTGCGCCGAAACAAGGAGTCGCTCAGCTTCGAGGAGGCCGTCGAGCGCGAACGCGAGCGCCTGCCGGGCGAGACCGTCAAGATGCTCGCCGACGAGCATTACCGGAGCGAGTTCCACCAGGTCTATTCCTACGTCGAGCGCGGGATCTACGTCGACCAGCTTGAGGTCTACGCCGAGCTGTTCGGCCGCGACCAGCTTCTGGTGATGCCGAGCGAGGCCCTGTTCGCCGACACCCAGGCGACGGTCGACGCGGTAACGGACTTCCTCGGCCTGGAGCGCGCGCCGCTCACGGACGTCGAGCCGAAGTGGGTGGGGACCTACAAAAAGAAAGCGGCGCTCCCGCTCGAAGACGAACTGCGGGCGTTCTACGCGCCCCACAACCAGCGCCTCTACGAGTTCCTCGGGCGCACCTTCGACTGGTAGCCCGCACCGATGCCTCGCTCCCCGCGACCGCCCGCCGCTGACTACGAGACCTTCGAGGCCGAAGGCTACGCCATCCTCGTCGGCCGCAGCGCGCGCGACAACGACCGGCTGACGTTCAAGGTGGCCGACCCGCAGGACCTGTGGCTCCACGTCGCCGGGACGCCTGGCAGCCACGTCATCGTCCGCAACCCGGACAAGGGGGACGTGCCGAGGCCAGTCGTGAAGCGGGCGGCGGAGCTAGCGGCGTTCCACTCGAAGGCGAGCGCGGCAGGCGGCAAGGTGACGGTCCACGTCTGCCGCGCCTGCGACGTGCGCAAGCCGCGCGGCGCGAAGCCCGGCAGCGTCACGCTTCGGCGCTTCGACGAGGTCAAGGTCTACGTGCCCAGCGCGGTCTGAGCGCCAGCACGCGAACGCCGCCGCGTCTCGCGTTGGCGGGGGTACCTTCTGCTTTTCCTCGTCCGACCCGCGCCATGCCCCTCGCCGACGCTCTCCGCCGCCACCTAATCCAGCAGTTTCCCGCCGACCGCGCCTACGACCGGGCCGCGATCCACGCCGACGCGATGCCGCCGCTCGTCGCGGCGTTTCTCGACCAGACGCTCGACCGGTGGACGGCGATGCAGCGCGACCGCCTCCGCTCCAACTGGTTCGACTTCGAGGACGGGGCCGTCCGCGAGGCGGAGACCCGGCTGTTCGACGCGCTCGGGCCGACGGCCCGCGTTCCGGCGGCGGCGTGGGAGAGCACGCTCGGCGGCGCGGTAGACCTCGTCGTGCGCTTCCTCACGATTCCCGCGCGCGCCCTCACCGACGCCGTCTTCGAGGGCGAGCCCGACCCGCTGCCTGCCGAGACGGTCCGCGAGCGTCTGATCCTGTTCGACGCCTACCCCTATCTCGCCGAGGCGGCCCGGGCGTATCTCGACCAACCCCACCTCGACACCGTTGCTCCGGATGACCTGTTCCACGTCCTCGACCGCGCCGACCGGCGCAAGGTACAGGGTTACGAGGCGCACGGCTGGCTGACGCTGCTGGGTCCGCTCTTCGACCTGGCCCGCTCGGTGCCGGCACTGGGCGGCGTACCGGCCAGCGTGCTGCGCGACTTTTTCGAGGCGAAGGGGGCAGACGCGCTCGCCGAGCGGGTGGGCGAACGCGGCGTGCCGGAACTCGACGAGGCGGCGCTGCGGGACGCGCTGGGGTCGGAGGACGGCGAGCAGAAGGCGGAGAACGGAGAACGGAGGACAGAGGACGGAGGGCGGACGACAGGAGAGGACGGTGAGCATGTGGCTGCGGGAGCGGCGGACGCGTCGGTACCGCTGTGGCAACGGTTTGCGCGGGAGGGCGGCGACGGCAGCGTGAACGCCCGCTTCGAGGACCGGACGCCGGACCTTGCCGCGCCCGCGGACCCCCCGCTCTGGCAGCAGTTCTCCGCGCCCGATGCCGAGCCCTCCGCCCGGCCGCCTGCGGCGAAGGTGCCTGCGCCAACCTCGGACGGAGACCAAGCGCTTGAGGAGTTGGAGGGGCGCGTGCTCGGGCGCACGACTTCGGGGCAGCGGTCGCGGTTCGTCGAACACCTGTTCCAGGGCAACGCTGGGACGTACGCCACCGTGCTGCACGCCCTCGACGCTGCCGCGTCGTGGACCGAGGCGTCGCAAATCATCGCCCGCGACGTGTTCCGTCCGTTCCGCGTCAACATCTACGGCGAGCACGCCGTCGCCTTCACCGACGCCGTCGAAGCCCGCTTCCAGGGCTGAGGGCTATCTTCTCGCTCGCCCTCCCCGCTCTAGCTGACCGCCCCATGTCCGACGCCCCCGACCTGATCGACGACCTCCGCCGCCGCCGGGCCGAAGCCGCGCTCGGCGGCGGCGAAGCCCGCATCGCCCGGCAGCACGAGAAGGGCAAGCTCACCGCCCGCGAGCGGCTCGACATCCTCCTCGACCCCGGCTCGTTCCAGGAACTCGGCACCTTCGTCCGCCACCGCCGGACCGACTTCGGACTGGAGCACAACAGGCCCTACGGCGACGGCGTCGTGACCGGCTTCGGGACCGTCGATGGGCGGACGGTCTACGTCTTCAGCCAGGACTTCACCGTCTTCGGCGGCTCGCTCGCCGAGGCGCACGCCGAGAAGATCGAGAAGATCATGGAGCTCGCGCTCGAGAACGGCGCGCCGGTCATCGGGCACAACGACTCGGGGGGCGCGCGCATTCAGGAGGGCGTCGACTCGCTCGGCGGCTACGCCGACATCTTCCTGCTCAACACGCTCGCCTCGGGCGTCGTCCCGCAGATCTCGGCGATCCTCGGGCCGTGCGCGGGCGGCGCGGTCTACTCGCCAGCGATCACCGACTTCGTCTTCATGGCGCAGGGCACGAGCTACATGTTCGTCACCGGCCCAAACGTCGTGAAGACGGTCACGAATGAGGAGGTCACGCAGGAAGAACTCGGCGGGGCGGAGACCCACGCGTCGAAGTCCGGCGTGGCGCACCGGGCGTTCCCGAACGAGGCTGCCCTTCTGCTCGGCATCCGCGAACTCCTCGGCTACCTCCCCCAGAACTGCGAGGACGGCGTCCCCCTCGTCCCGACCGACGACCCCCACGACCGCGCCGACGAGGCGCTCGACACGCTCGTTCCCGAGAACCCCAACAAGCCGTACGACATCCACGACGTCATCAAGCGGGTCGTGGACGACGGGCGCTTCTTCGAGATCCACCCGGACTACGCGGCCAACCTCGTCGTCGGCTTCGCCCGGATCGGGGGGCGCTCGGTCGGGATCGTGGCGAACCAGCCGGCGGTGCTCGCGGGCGTGCTCGACATCGACGCCTCGCTCAAGGGCGCGCGCTTCGTGCGGTTCTGCGACGCGTTCGGGATCCCGCTCGTCGTCTTCGAGGACGTGCCGGGCTTCCTGCCGGGGACCGACCAGGAGTGGCGTGGGATCATCAAGCACGGGGCCAAGCTGCTCTACGCGTTCTGTGAAGCCACCGTGCCCAAAGTCACTGTTATTACAAGGAAGGCCTACGGCGGCGCGTACGATGTGATGAACTCGAAGCACATCCGCGCCGACCTCAACCTCGCGTGGCCGACGGCCGAGATCGCGGTGATGGGGCCGAAGGGGGCCGTCGAGATCATCTACCGCAAGCAGATCGCGGAGGCCGACGACCCCGCCGCCGCCGAAGCGCGCTTCACCGAAGGCTACCGCGAGAAATTCGCCAACCCCTACGTCGCCGCCGGGCGCGGCTTCATCGACGACGTGATCGAGCCGCGGGAGACGCGAAAAACACTCGTGCGGGCGCTTAACATGCTGCGCGACAAAGTTGATACTAACCCACGCAAGAAGCACGGAAACATTCCACTCTAGCGGTGCCAAACGAGACCGCAGCCCGGAGCTAGAATGCCCACAACTTTTTGCCTTGCAGCACTTGAAGCGGAGTCCTTAAAGTTTTAGTTTAAGGGCCTCGTCTCCCGTCCTCCCTTTTTTTACTACCTCATGCCGCGTTTTTTCGCTCTCGCCGCCCTGCTCGGTCTGCTCTCAGTCCCCCTCGCTGCGCAGGACCTCCCGGCCGACCTGACCACGCTCGCCGTGCGGCCGGCAGAGCCGATGGCGTCGCCGACCGCGCAGTGGATTCAGCGGACGCTGGGCGATGACGGCGTCATCGGGGCCGGCGACTCGCTCTCGGCACCGGAACTCGCCCGGCGCATCGCGCGGCTCTACGGCAACCAAGCGGCCATGCTGACGGCCGAGGTCGAGGGCGACACCGACCGCTACGAGCGTACGCTCAACCGGGCGATGCTGGACCTCCGCGACCTCGCGCAGCGTCCCGGCGTGCTGGACCAGGCGCGCTTCCGCGAACTCTACCGCTCCGTGCTGACCGAGTACGAGCAGTACCACGGCCCAGACCCCGACCTCGCTATCGAGCGCGGCGACGTCTTCGCGCTCCGCGCCGACATGTTCGCCGAGGCCGCCCGCCTCGACGAGCCACTCCTGGAAGACGTGGACCTGCCGTCGTCGGTCATGGCGACCTTCCCGATGGAGATCAACCGCGCCGTCGAGGGGCACATCCGGTTCCTACTGCGCAAGCGCGGGCACGTCCGCTCCGTCCGCCACCGGGCTGAGACCTACTTCCCGATGATCGAGCAGGTGCTGGCCGAGGAGGGCGTGCCGGACGAGCTGAAGTACCTCGCCGTCGTCGAGAGCGCGCTGAACCCGCGTGCCCGGTCGTGGGCCGGGGCGGCGGGGATGTGGCAGTTCATCCCGGCGACGGGCCGCCACTCGGGCCTGACGGTGACGCGCGAGTGGGACGAGCGCCTGGACCCCGAGGCCGCCACGCGCGCCGCCGCGCGCCACCTGAACGAACTCTACGCCATGTTCGGCGACTGGCAGCTTGCCATCTCCGGCTACAACTGCAACCCGTACCGCATCAAGCGCGAACTGCGCAGGGCCGAGGAGCGCCTGGGCCGGAAGGCGACGTTCTGGGACATCTACAACCACATTCCGCGCGAGACGCGGGGCTACGTCCCGGCCTTCATCGCGACGGCGCTCATCATGTCCAACCCCGAGGCGTTCGACCTGCCGCCGGTCGGGGCCGCGCCGCGCTACGAGTTCGACCTCATCGAGGTCAAGGGCGGGACCACGCTCAGCGCGGTCGCCGAGCGGGCCGGGACGAGCCTGCAAACGGTCCAGGCCCTCAACCCGGCGCTGCGTCGCTCCCGCGTGCCGCGCGCGACCTCTCAGATGATCCGCATCCCGGCAGGCCACTACGCTCGCCACGCCGACGGCCTCGACCGTCTCGCTCCGTCGCGCTCGGCGACGGCTGCCCGGACGGTCGCCTACCGGGGCGCGAACCGCCGCGTGATCGGGTTCGCCTCGGCGCAGGACAACGCCCGGCTGAGCGCGCCGTCGTCGGCTCCGCTCGTGCCGGTCTCCGAAGTGGCCGAGAACGTCCGCCGGGCGGCCACGCCGGCGCGCGCGTCGGAGTCGGCCGGCTCGGAGACGCAGCGCATCCGCTACCGCGTCCGGCGCGGCGACACGCTCGGGCGGATCGCGCAGCGCCACGGCGTCACGGTGCGGCAGCTCCGGGAGTGGAATAACATCCGCGGCTCCATGATCCGCATCGGCCAGCGGCTGACGATCCACAAGGCGCGCAGCAGCCGGGGCTAGAGCGGCGCTTCTATCCCGTTCACTGGGCTGCCCAGGCGAGGACGTTTTCCAGCATGCGGCCCCCGTCAGGCGTCAGGATGCTCTCGGGGTGGAACTGGACGCCGGCCAGGCGGTCGGCGTCGCTGTCGGCGGCCATCACGAGGTCGCCGCACGTCGCGCGCACCGTCAGCGCCTCGGGCATCCGGGTTGCGACGAGAGAGTGGTAGCGGGCGACGCGCAGCGGATTCGAGAGGCCCGCGAACAGGCCGGTCCCATCGTGCTGGATGGACGAGGCTTTGCCGTGGACGATCTCGCCGGCACCGCCCACCTCGCCGCCGAGCGCTTCGACGATGGCCTGGTGCCCGAGGCAGATGCCGAAGATAGGCACGCGGCCCCGCGCCAGGCGCACGAGCGGAAGGCAGCACCCGGCCTCGGCGGGCGTGCCTGGGCCGGGCGAGAGCACGACCAGCCGAGGCGCGGGCAGCGCGAGCGCCCGGTCGAGGGCGTACTCGGCGGCGACATCGTTGCGCCACACCTCGACGCGGCAGCCGCGGCGGCGGAACTCGTCGACGGAGTTGAAGACGAACGAGTCGAAGTTGTCGATGAGGAGGATGTTCACGCGTCTCGGTCCTCTGACCGGGTCTCTGCGGCGCGGCCGAGGGCGTCGAGGACGGCCTGCGCCTTGCGCTGGGTTTCGAGCGTCTCGCCGGCGGGGTCCGAGTCGTGGACGACGCCCGCGCCCGCCCGGACGTAGGCCCGCCCGTCCGTGACGACGGCGGTGCGGATCACGAGGGCGCTGTCCATCTCGCCGTCGGAGGTCAGGTACCCGACCGCCCCGCCGTAGGGCCCTCGCCGCGTGGCTTCGTACCGGCGCAGCAGCGTCGCGGCCCGAATCTTCGGTGCGCCCACGACGGTGCCCATGTTCATACTCGCCGCGTACGCGTGCAGCGCGTCGAGGTCGTCCCGAAGCCGCCCTTCGACGTAGGAGACGAGGTGCATCACATGGTGGTAGCGGTCTACAGTGAGGATGGCCGGGGCGTGGCGCGTGCCCGGGACGCTGACGCGGGCGACGTCGTTGCGGGCGAGGTCGATGAGCATCATGTGCTCGGCCAGCTCCTTCTCGTCGAGCCGGAGCCTCGTCTCGATGCGCCCGTCGAGGTCGGCGTCGATCCGCCCGTCGGCGTGCCGGCCGCGCGCGGCCGTGCCCGCGATGGGCCGGATCTCGACCGTCTTGGGCGAGCCGCTCACCTTGAGCGCCGTCTCCGGCGAGGCACCGAGCACGGTGTGGTCCGGCCCCCGGACGTAGAACATGTACGGGCTCGGGTTCAGCGCCCGGAGCCGGGCGTAGGCCGCGAGCGCGTCCGCGCAGGGCGTGGAAAAGGTCCGCGACGGGACGATCTGGAAGACGTCGCCGCGCGTGATGTGCTCCTTGCACCGCAGCACCAGGTCCCCGAACCGGTCGTCGGAGAGGTCTGGCACCGGCGGCGTCGCCTCGGGCGCAGGCGGTGGAGGATTTGGAGTAGGGCAGCGCTCGACGGCCTCGGTCAGCGCAGCGATGGCTGCGCTGGCGTCGTGGTACCGCTCCTCGGCACCCTCCCCACCCACCACGAGCGCGAGGAGCGTGGCTGTGCCCCGACGGTGATCGAGGGCGATGACCCGGTCGGGAAGCCAGAACTGGAAATCGGGAAAGCCGAGCGGGTCGGCCTGCTCGTCGGGTAGACGTTCGAACGTGCCCAGGAAGTCGTACGAGAAGACGCCCGCTGTCAGCACGGCGTAGGGGTGGGTCTGGCCAAGCCGGGTCCAGCCGGTGGCAAGCGCGCGCAGCGCATCGAGCGGCGTCGGCGCGTGCAGCCGGGCCTCTTCGCTCGCCTCGGTCGGGGACGGCGGGAAGACAGCGACGAGGCCGTCCGCGTTCTGGTCAACCGATTCGGCGCGTGCGCGAAGCCGGTCGGCGAGATGCGGGAGGGCAGCAGCCCCATTTCCGCCGAGCGCACGGATGGTCACCGTGCGGCCCCGGCAATCGGCGCGGAGCGCCGCGCGGGTGACGAGGAAGCTGCGCTCGGCCTCTTTCGTGGAGGCGTCGAGCGATTCCAGCAAGAGCGTGTCGGGCGCATCGCCGGTGAGGTGGCGGTAGAGCGCGAGCGGGTCGGGGGCTGAGGCGAGGGTGCGCTCCAGCGAGAGCACGCCGCCGGGGCCGGGAAGCGGTGTCTTCATGCGACGGTTTTGCCTACGGCGGCGGCGACGCTCCGCACGCTGTCCATGAGGGTCCGAAACTGCGCCGGGTAGAGCGACTGCTGGCCGTCCGACAGGGCCTGCGCCGGGTCGCGGTGGACCTCCACGATCAGCCCGTCGGCTCCGCTCGCCGCAGCGGCCAGCGACATCGGCGTGACGAGGTCGCGGTCGCCGGTTCCGTGCGAGGGGTCGACGAGCACCGGGAGGTGGCTGCGCCGCTTGATGACCGGGACGGCGTTGAGGTCGAGCGTGTTGCGCGTCGCCGTCTCGAACGTCGTGATGCCGCGCTCGCACAGGATCACGTTCGGGTTGCCCTCGGCCAGGAGGTATTCGGCCGCGTTGAGGAGGTCGTCCACGGTGGCGGCCATGCCGCGCTTGAGGAGGACGGGCTTGCGGCTCTGGCCCAGCTTCTGGAGGAGCCGGAAGTTCTGCATGTTGCGCGCCCCGACCTGGAACGCCGCCGCGTGGCGGTCCACCAACTCCACGTCGCCGACCTCGACGACCTCGGTGAACGCCGGGAGCCCGACTGCGTCCGCTGCGCCCCTGAGAATCTGCAGACCTTCGGCCCCCAGGCCCTGGAAGCTGTACGGGTTGGTGCGCGGCTTGAAAGCCCCGCCGCGCAGGGCGTGGGCCCCAGCGGCGGCGACGGCCTCGGCCGTCTCGCGCATCTGATCGGCGCTCTCCACCGAGCACGGCCCCGCCACCACGACGAAGTTCGAGCCCCCGACCGGCACCCCGCCCACGTCGACGATCGTGTCGTGGGGATGGAGTTGCCGGCTCACCAGCTTGTACGAGGCCAAAATTGGCTTGACGCTCTCCACCATCGGGTGGTTTTCGAGGTGGAGCTCGCCGAGGACCCGCTCGTCTCCGAGCGCGCCGAGCACGACGCGCTCGGTGCCGGGCATGTGGAGCGGCTTCAGGCCCGCCGCTTCGATTTGGCTGAGGAGCGCGTCCGCGTCGTCGCGGGTCGCCTCGGCTTTGAGTACGATGATCATGCGCTGATGCTACGTGTGGAGTGAGTGAGGTCGTGGCCTTCCGCGAGGCCAAAAAGAAAGCCCGCCGAGGAGCGGGCCAGGGAGAAGGAGGATGTCTGATGCGTCGCCTACGCGATGTACCTACCGCTCCCTCTCCGACCATGCCACCACCACCGCGCCGGACGAGCGCCCGTGAGCGCCGCCGTGCAGAGGGTGGACAGGAGGAGGTTGCGAGGCATAGCTCTGAAGCTATCGATCAAAGCAGGCGCTGTCAACGCCTCCGTCCGCTTCGGGACCGATGCCGCCGGGGCTATCGCAGGAGCAGCACCTTCGTCGCCTGCCGCCGCCCGTCGGCCTCCAGCACGACGAGGTACACCCCGCTCGCCAGGCGCGCGCCGCCCAGCGTCGCTCGGTGCGCCCCGGCTGGCATTTCGCTGTCGGCCAGCACCGCCACCTCGCGCCCGAGCACATCCACCACCGAGAGCCGCACGGTCCCGGCGTGCTGGAGTTCAAACGGCACGGTCGCCGAGGCGCTGAACGGGTTCGGGTAGGCCGCGCCGAGCGCGAAGCCCGCCGGCTGCGCCGGGGCCTCGGCCTCGCCGTCGGTCAGCAGACGCTCGTTCGAGTCGAAGCGGATGACTGTCCCGACCGGCGGGGTGGTGCCGTCACCGGCGAGGTCGGCCAGTACCGTCCCCTCCAGGCCACCGATGGGCGCGACGAACCGGTTGCTCGCCCCCCGGTAGCAGAAGTCGACGTAGTAGTTCTGGCTTCGGCAGTCTTCGTCACCAGGTCCAGGGTCGACCTGCGTGTCGCCGTCGGTCTCCGGGTCGTAGATCGCACCGGCACCGCCGAAGGTGTTGGCCGCAGCCGCGAAGAGGTCATAACCGTCCGGGCGGGCGGGCATCGTCCAGAGCACGCGCTGCGTGACGGGCAGCGCGAGGGTGTCGGTCCCTGCGATGACGGCTTGCTCGGCCGGAAACACGTCGGCCCACTGCGCGCTCGGCTCGGTGTTGTCGAGCGGTCGGAGGATCGGGATCATCCGCACGTCGTCGTTCGGATCGTCTTCCGTGCCCACGTTCCACAGCTCGAACGGGACGGACGCGATGAGGTCGTTGCCGCCGGGCACATTGGCCGAGTAGACGCCGAGGCACGCGCCGTCGGTCGCGCACGCCTCGGTGAAGCGCATCTCGAAGTTGTCATCGTCCACCGCCTCGATGTTGCGGAATAGGTCACCGAGGCTGTTGTCAGGGTTGGTGAGGACGTAGTCGTCGGTGGCGTTGGGGCTGAGCCAGACGGTGTTGCCAGGGTAGTCGGCGGCGCAGCCGGGGTCGTCCGCGTCCGGGCAGACGGCCCCGTCTGGGTTAGCGACCTCGATGATGCCGACGCTCTGCCCGAAGTTGTCGCTGGCGTAGAAATAGGACTGGAAGGAGCGGCTCTCGGAGTAGAGGCTGGTGCTGAACCCGTCGACAGCCTTGACGCGCCAGTAGCACGTGGCGACCTCGTTGAACGTGTCGCAGGTGGCCGACAGGTTCGGCTCCTCGGAGAAGAGCACGCGGCGGTCTGAGAAGTTCGGATCGGAGGCGATCTCGACGCGGTACCCCTCGGCCTTCGGTACCGCCGTCCATGCCAGCGGTGCGCCGACCTCGACGAAGAGGGTGCCGTCCTCCGGGCCGAGCAGCGTCGGCGTGTCGAGGAGGCCGGGGGCTGGGATCGGCGGGGCAGGCTCGAAGAGGCGGTCTTGGTCGTAGCGGAACTGCACAGCGTCGGAGGCTTCCTGGAGGAGCGCGACGGAGGCGAGACGGTCCGCGCCTTGCTTGAAGAGAAGCGCTATGTCGAACGTCCGCGCCTCGCCAGGGGCGAGCCTAAAGGCGGGCGACGAGATCATGTTGCGCCGGTCGCCGGACGGGTTTGAGACGCCGGTGCCTATTGGGTTCTCTTCGCTCCAGAACGCACCCGTGACGGGGTTACCGGAGAACGCCCAGGTGGTGGTATCGCCGTTGGTCTGATAGCCGCTGCCGAAGGCTGTCAGGGGCGTACCGTCGCCCTAGAACCCTCGCATGAAATTATACTTCAGAACGCCGGTATCGGGATCACCCGTAGCAGGGTTGACGCCACCTTGGAAGTACATCGAGCTTGCGCCTCCGGTGAGGAGATCGTAGCCGACTGCAGGCGGCGGCGTACCGTAGACGGCGTCCTCGTTCTCTGCGTTGTAGGCGAACGCCATCGAGCGTGTCGAGTCGCTCCCGATAAAGTCGTCAGACGCGTTGCCGAGGTCGGGATCGACGAAGAGTGTGAGGTAGGCGTCTTCGAGCGGCTGCGTGTTGCGGTTGACGAGCTCATAGCGGTAGAACGTGTGCTGCTTGAGCCCGTCCTCCGCCGAGGCGAACGCCGAGACGCACACTTCCAGCCCGATGGGCAGCGTCTCGCTCTCTAGGTGCTCACCACCCACGTCGTTCATCACCCAGAACGCGGTCTGGTGCCCATAGATGAGCGGTCGGTCGCCGGCTTCGAGGTCGTAGTTGTCGGGGTCGCCGTCGCCGTCAACCACCGGCGCGCCGAGGTCGACGGGCCACTCGGCGAGGTCGGCTGGGGCAGCGCCGGTCTCCTCGTACTGCTGCACGTCGAAGACGTCCACTACCCAGATGCGGTCGAAGGAGGAGCAGTCCTCGGGGTCGGGCAGCGTCGCGCCTTCGTCGAGGGGGCCGGGCCAGAACTCGAAGTCCTGGTAGCGTGATCCGGCGGTGCGGAGTTCTCCGTCTATCAGTCCGCCGACCCAGATGCCGGCGGCGAAGAGGGGCGGCGTCCCGTCGTCTTTGGGAACGATGTAGCCGAGGCCGTTGGTGGTCGAGCCGCCGTAAAAGAGGCTGCCGGTGTTGAAGAGGCGGGCCTGCACGTCGGCGATGTCGAGGTCGCGTTCGGCGGTGCCGGTAGCGCAGGAGCCGGGCGTCTGGGCGAAGGCCGGAGCGGAGAGGAGCAGGGCGAGGAGGAGCGTAGCAGGAAGGCGCATAGGGAAATGCATAGAGGTGATGAGCAGAAGTACCCCAAGAAAAAGGGCCCACCATTACCATGTAAGGCAAAACCCCGTGCCCACAGTACGCACCTCTGTTACACACCTCCGCCGCCCCGGACCAGGTCCGAAGCGGCGGGGTGTGCAAGCAGTGAGTAGGATTTCGTGTCGCTCGTTTGCCGAGCGTGTCCCGGGGGACGTCGGCCCATTATACACCCGATGGGCGGCGGGTTCCAACCTGGCGTCTAGTACCGCGCGGTGATGGACTTGCGCTTGAGCGCCGAGAGCCAGCGCGTGATGTCGATCCCTTTCGGGCAGGCCTGGACGCAGTTGAAGATCGTGTAGCACCGCCACAGCCCGTCCTTCGAGTCCACGACCTCGAGCCGGTCCTCGGTGCCCTGGTCGCGGGAGTCGAACGTGTAGCGGTAGGCCTTGAGCATGGCCGCCGGGCCGAGGTAGTCGGGGTCGGCCCAGGTGCTGGGGCAGGAGTGGGTGCAGGCGCCGCAGAGGATGCACTTGGTCGCGTCCTCGATCACGGCGTGCTGCGCGGGGCTCTGGCGGCGCTCCTTCTCCGGCGGCGGCGCGTGGTTGACGAGCCACGGCATCACCGCCCGGTACTTGTCGAAGAAGTTGGTCTGGTCCACGACGAGGTCCTTGACGACCGGGGCCGCCGGGAGCGGCGCGAACGAGATCGTCCCGCCCTTGTCGCCGACGAGGTCCTGGACGAGGATCGAGCAGGCGAGCTTGTTCTCGCCGTTGATCTGCATGGCGTCGGAGCCGCAGATGCCGTGGGCGCAGCTCTTGCGGAAGGTCAGCGACCCGTCCATGTGCCACTTGATGTAGGTCAGCAGGTCGAGCGCCCGGTCCATCGGGTCGGCCTCGACGGGGTAGGTCTCCCAGTGCGGCTCGCTGTCCTGCTCCGGGTCGTAGCGCTTTATTTTGACCGTAATCTGCATAGCTGGGGGATGGGAGTACGGGAGGGCGGGGGTGTGAGAGGGGGCTACTCATCCAGACCCCCATCCTCCCCCACACCCATACTCAATACTTTCTCTCTTTGGGTTGGAAGCGCGTGATGATGACGCTCTTGTAGTCGAACCGGTAGTCGCCGTCGTCGGACCAGTAGAGCGTGTGCTTGAGCCAGTCGGCGTCGTCGCGGTCGGCGTAGTCCTCGCGGAGGTGCGCGCCCCGGCTCTCGGGGCGGTTGGCGGCCCCGGCGGCGATCGACTCAGCGTAGTCCACCATGAACCCGATCTCGACGGCGTCCATGAGGTCGGTGTTGAACTTCGCGCCCTTGTCGCCGACGACGACGTTCTTGGCGCGCTGGCGTAGCTCTTTCAGGTCCGAGAGCGCCGTCGACAGGGTCTCGTCGTTGCGGAAGACGGAGACGTTCGCCATCATCGTCTCCTGGAGGTCGGTGCGGATCGAGACGGCCTTCTCGCCCTCGGTGCGGCTGCGGATGGTCTCGAGCATGTCGCGCGTGGTCGCCTCGGCGTCGTCCGGGAGGGCGCGCTTCTTGGTCCCGTCGCGCTTGATCTCGTCCGCCATCGCGATCCCGGCGCGGCGGCCGAAGACGACGAGGTCGAGCAGCGAGTTGGTCCCGAGGCGGTTGGCCCCGTGGACGCTCACGCAGGCGGTCTCGCCGATGGCGTAGAAGCCGGGGACGACGTCGGCCTCGCGGTCCGGCCCCTGGACGACCTGGCCGTCGACGTTGGTCGGGATGCCGCCCATCGCGTAGTGGCACGTCGGCGCGACCGGGATCGGGGTCTTGACGGGGTCGATGCCGAGGTAGACGCGGCTGAACTCGGTGATCTCGGGGAGCTTGTGCTCCAGCACCTCGGTGCCGACGTGGGTCATGTCGAGCACGACGTGGTCGCGGCCCTGGATGCCGCGGCCCTCGCGGATCTCCTTGTAGATGCACTGGCTGACCATGTCGCGCGGGGCGAGGTCCTTGACCGTCGGCGCGTAGCGCTCCATGAAGCGCTCGCCCTCGGAGTTGCGCAGGATGCCGCCCTCACCGCGCGCGCCCTCGGTGATGAGGATGCCGAGGCGGTAGAGGCCCGTCGGGTGGAACTGGACGAACTCCATGTCCTGGAGCGGGAAGCCCGCCCGGAGCGCGATCGCCATCCCGTCGCCGGTGCCGGCGTGGGCGTTCGAGGTCGTCTTGAAGGCGCGCCCGTAGCCGCCGGTGGCGAAGCAGGTGATCTTGGAGTGGAACGTGTGCACCTCGCCCGTCATGATCTCGTAGGCCACGATCCCGACGACCGCGCCGTCGTCGTCCCGGACGAGGTCGAGCATCTGGAACTCGTCGTAGAACTTGACCTCCTTCTGGGTGCATTGGTCGTAGAGCGTGTGGAGGATTGTGTGGCCGGTACGGTCGGCGGCGTGGCAGGCGCGGCGGACGGCGGCCTCGCCGAAGTTGCGCGTGTGCCCGCCGAAGCGGCGCTGCGAGATCAGCCCCTCCTGGTTGCGGCTGAACGGGACGCCGTAGTGCTCGAGCTCGATGATCGTCTTCGGCGCGTCGCGGCACATCTGCTCGATGGCGTCCTGGTCGCCGAGGTAGTCCGAGCCCTTGACGGTGTCGAACGTGTGCCAGAGCCAGGAGTCCTCCTCCTCGTTGCCGAGCGCGGCACCGATGCCGCCCTGGGCCGCGCCGGTGTGCGAGCGCAGCGGGTGGAGCTTGGAGACGACGGCCACGTCGGCCCCGCCTTCGCGGGCGTAGAGCGCCGCCATCAGGCCCGCGCCGCCTGCGCCCACAATCACGATGTCATGCGTAAAAGTCATAGCGTTGCGGTTAGTGCAGAGGCAGGGGCGCAGCGTGCTGCGCCCGTACAAGGTTTGCCCTCACTTCTACAGGTTCAAGCCCGCCACCGTCACCGAGTAGGTGCCGATGACGAAGAGCACGAGCGCGAGGCCCCACGAGAGCGTGATCGCCGTCGCGCGGGCGAGGTCGTTGCGGACGTAGTCGGTGATGATGTTGTTGAGCCCGTAGAAGCCGTGGTGCAGGGCGAAGAGCAGGAAGAGGATGTTGAAGCCCTTCCAGAGCACCGCGTAGACCGGGTCGGCGAGGCGGAGCATGAGGATGTCGTAGGGCGTGGCACCGGCTTCCTCGGCGGGCGGATGCGTCGGGCCGGGGATCTCGCCGGCGCTCGGGTCCGGGCGCTCCTGGGCCGGGACGACCGGGCTGAACGGGGCCTGCCGCTCCTGCATCGCCCGCTTGCGCGCCGCGACGGCGGCGTTGGCCTCGTCGGAGTAGCGCGGCAGGACGCCCTGCTCGGCCTGCTCGGCCGTCACCACGTCGTGCGAGATCGAGGCCGTGGTGCGGTCGTAGTGCTGGACCCAGAAGTGGGTGATCAGCAGGAAGACGAGGAAGGTCCCGGTGATCCGGTGGAGGAACCACTGGAACGCACTCGACCGGGCTGTTTTTCCGTATTTGCTAGGCATCAGAGGACTGGCTTTCAGCTATTGGCCGTTGGCTATTAGCTGAGGGGTGAGAACCAAGAGCTAACAGCCAGAAGCTAACAGCCCATTCACGAACCGTAGTGCGAGATGAGCGCCGCGATGCTCGGGTAGCCGCCCACGATGAACAGGAGCGCGGCCACGCCGCCGAGCGTCCAGAACAGCCGCTTCTGGTTCGGGCTCCACCCGAGGAAGTCGATCAGCACGATCCGCAGCCCGTTGAGCGCGTGCCACACGACGGCCCCGAGGAGCATGAACTCGCCGACCTTGAAGATCGGGCCGTGGTACTCCGTGATGAGCGCGTTGTAGGCGCTGGCGTCGGTGATGGCCTTGAGGCCCCACACATGCGTGACGAGGTAGCCGACGAGCGCGAGGCCCGTGAGCCGGTGGAGCATCCACGCGAACATCCCCGTTCGGATTTTGTAGCGTGTGAATGCCTTCGGCTTGTACTCCTGGACGGTGGACGTATACATAGCAGCGGTTTGGGTGGGATCGTGGAGCGTCTGAGGCTCACATCGGGGCAAACCTGATACCGGAATGTAAGGCGAGACCGGGCGCGGCACAAATGGGAAAGAGCAGAAGCGGATCGGGGCCGCGCGGGGGCCGCGCTGCTCTGACCTGCTTCTGCTCTTGCTGGGTGTCCGCTTCGGGCGCTAGCGCTCGGCGATCGGCGTGACGGTCTCGCCGCGCGGGCCGACGTACTCGGCGCGGGGGCGGATCAGGCGGTTGTCCTCCCACTGCTCCAGGAGGTGGGCCGTCCAGCCGGTGACGCGCGAGATGGCGAAGATCGGCGTGTAGAGGTCGCGCTCGATGCCGAGGAGGTGGTAGACCGACGCGCTGAAGAAGTCGACGTTCGGGTAGAGGCCCTTCGCGTCGTAGACCTCGTCCATCATCGTCTTCGAGGTCTCGTACCACCAGCGGTCGCCCTTCTCGTCGGAGAGGTCCTCGAGCATGTCGCGGAGGATGACCGCGCGCGGGTCGTAGGTCTTGTAGACCCGGTGGCCGAAGCCCATGAAGCGCTCCTTCGCCGCGAGCTTCTCCTGGACGTAGGCCGCCGGCGTCTGGCCGGACTCCTTGATGTCGATCAGCGTCTCCATCACCTTGATGTTGGCCCCACCGTGGAGCGGGCCCTTGAGCGCGCCGATGGCACCGGCGACGGAGGAGTACATGTCCGAGAGCGTCGCGCCGATGACGCGGCAGGTGAACGTCGAGGCGTTCAGGCCGTGCTCGGCGTGGAGGACGAGGGCGGCGTCCATCACGGCTTCGGCGCTCGGGCCGGGGGCCTCGCCGTTGAGCATGTAGAGGAAGTCGTACGCCATCGAGCCCTCGCCCTTCGGCGCGACCGGGTCTTTGCCTTTGCGGACGCGGTCGAAGGCGGCGACGATCGTCGGCATCTTAGCCGTCAGCCGGACGGCGTTGCGGTAGTTGGCCTCGCGCTCGTGGCTCTCGACGTCTGGGTCGAAGTCGGCCAGCATGCTCGTCGCTGAGCGGAGGGCGGACATCGAGTTGGCGTCCTTCGGCGTGTGGTGCCGGAGGTGGTCGAGGACCTCGGGCGGGAGCGCTCGCTCCGACTGTAGCTGACGGGTTAGCTCGTCTAGCTCCTGCTGGTTCGGGAGGCGGCGGTTCCAGAGGAGGAAGGCGACCTCCTCGAACGAGGCGTTCTTCGCGAGGTCCTTGATGTCGTAGCCGCGGTAGAGCAGTTCGCCTTCCTGGCCGTTGATGTACGAGAGTTCGGTGTCGAGCGCGACGATGCCTTCGAGGCCGCGAACTTTGACGGGAGCGGGGGCGGAATCAGCCATAAGACGCGAAGCAGACAGAGTGGTAGAGACCAGAGAAACCCACGGCGCGCCGGCGTAACGGACCGGACCGTTTGGCGCGCGCACAGGGTCAGGAATATACGTGAGGCCCCGCCGGGCTCCGGGGAAATCTCGTTAAGACAGGCAGCGGTGCGGCCAGGCAAAAGCCCTGTTCAGGTCCGGGGTGCATCTCGGCTGCGGCGCAGCCACCGGGAACGGCCGGGGAGCGGCCTGGGTACTTGGAGGCGACGCCGCGACGCACGTACCTTTGCGGCGTCTGCTCTCCCGCTCAAGCACCCTCTGGGAAGCGACCCTTTTTAGCTGTAGCCGCGCCCGGCCGACCCTAGTACTGTGGACCGGCCTCTCAGCGCGCCGGATCGAGCTTCGCCCTGGCCTCCTGTGCAGCGCAGCGGCGGTCCCGTTTCCTCCTGCCTTGCCGACGCACCCTGTTTTGCTGACGCACCGCGCTTTCCTCGTTTTCGCACGCCTGGTCGAGGCCGCTGTTGCGGCACTCGGCGCGGGCCGTGTTCTGTGCCTTCGGCCGTTCCCCCAAGACTCGCTCCGCCCGCTCGCGGCGTCCCTAGCGACTGGACCGGAACGGCCCTGCTCTACAGGCCGGGACACGCCGCCGCGCCGCCGGGCGTCCGCCCGCCGTTCGGACCCTCCCGAGCGTGCGCCCTTACCCCCTTTGTATGTCCAAAGAGATCATCATCAACGTAGCCGGCGGTCAGTCTCGCATCGCCATTGTGGAAGACGGGGAGCTCGTTGAGCTCTACATAGAAAACCCCGAGAACGTCCGCACGATCGGTAACATCCACCTCGGACGCGTGCGCCGCATCCTGCCCGGCATCAAGGCGGCCTTCGTCGATATCGGCCAGAAGCAAGACGCGTTTCTCCACTTCTCGGACCTCTCGGACAACGTCCCGGCACTCCTCGAGCTCTCCGAGGGCACCGTCCCGGACTGGTCCACGAAGTCGCTCCCGAAGGCCCCGAAGCAGGACGAGGACGGCCCGGCCGAGCTGGAACTGGAGACCCCGGAGGAGCAGCGCGCCGCGCGCCGGCGCCGCGACCTGAAGCGCACCCGCGGCAAGAGCCGCCGCGGCCGGGGCCAGAAGAACGAGGAAACGTCAGAGGCCGCCGAGGCGACGACCGAGCAGCAGGAGCCGGCGGGCGAGAAGCAGGCGTCGGACCGCCGCGACCGGTCGGACGGTCGGGGCCGCCGAGGCCGAGGCCGGGGACGCCGCCAGCAGGCTGCGCCGCCGGAAGACAGCGCCGTGCCGGACGCCGCCCCCGAAATCCTCCCGCCCGACGCCGTTGCCGAGCCGCCGAGCCACGACGACGAAGCCGCCGAGCCGGAAGCCGAGGCGTCTGGCACCGGCGACGCGCCCTCAGCCGAGGACAGGCCCAAGCGGCGGCGCGGCCGGCGCGGCGGCCGAGGCCGGAACCGCCGCCGGAACGAGCAGCCGAGCGGCGAGCAGAACCAGGAGGAGCCCACGGCCGAAGCACCGACTGCCGAGGCAGCGCCTGCCGACGCTGAGACGCAAAAAGCAGACCCCGAGCCTACCCGGTCGCGCAGCCGCCGTGGCCGCTCCGGGCGGTCGGAGTCGTCCGAGGAACCGAAGGCGAAGGGCGGTGAGCGGGACGGCGAAACCTCACGGCCGTCGCCGGAGGCTTCGGCCGCGTCCGGGCAGGACACGCCCGAGCGCAAGCAGCCCAAAGCGGCCCGCGCCGAGGCCAAGCCGAAGGCGGAGGAAACCTCGTCCTCGCGGTTCGTCATCGACCTCACCTCGAAGCCCGGCCGGGTCAGCCGGGTCGAGGAAGAGGAGGAAGAGGAGCGCTCCTCGCGGCGTCGCGGCAGCCGGCGCGGCGGGCGGCGGCGCGGCCGAGGCCGGTCGGGACGGGGCTCGTCGGGCGAGAACGGCAAGAGCGCGAACAGCCGGGCGTCGAGCCGGGGCGGATCGAACCGGAACGGGTCGTCGAACCGCTCGTCCGGCCAGGGCTCGTCCGGCCAGGGCTCGTCGGGCCGCTCGGGCTCGTCTAGCCGCGGCGGCTCCTCGAACGGGTCGGAGGCCAGCGTGCGCCCGGAGAAGCACCTGAAGCAGGACCAGAAGCTCATCGTCAAGATCACCAAGGAGCCGATCTCCTCGAAGGGGCCGCGCGTCTCGACTGACGTGTCGCTCGCCGGCCGCTTCCTCGTCCTCATCCCGCAGGCGGACTACGTCGCGGTCTCGAAGAAGATCGAGTCCTCGAAGGAGCGGCGGCGGCTGCGCGCCCTCGCCCGGTCGCTCTTGCCCGAGAGCTTCGGGCTGATCGTCCGCACCGTCGCCGAGAACCGCGACGCGAAGGCGCTCAACACCGACCTCCGGCTGCTGCTCGACAAGTGGAAGAAGATCGAGAACCAGCTCAAGCAGAAGCCCAAGCCGCCGAAGGAGCTGCACGAGGACGTCAACATGGTCTCCTCGATCATCCGCGACCTCTTCTCGGACGACTACGACCGGATCGTGGTCGACGACCCGACGGTGCATCGCAACGTGAAGAACTACGTCCAGGCCGTGGCCCCGCAGATGGCCCCGCTCGTGAAGCTCCACAAGAGCAAGGAGCACGTCTTCCGCACCTACAAGATCGACCGCGACGTGCGCGCGGCCTTCGAGAGCCGGGTCTCGCTGCCGGGCGGCGGCTACCTCTTCATCGAGCACACCGAGGCGATGCACGTCGTGGACGTGAACTCGGGCCGCGCCGGGAAGGGGCTGAGCCAGGAGGAGAACGCGCTCCGCGTCAACCTCGAGTCCGCCCGCGCGATCGCCAAGCAGCTCCGCCTCCGCGACCTCGGCGGGATCATCTGCGTCGACTTCATTGACATGCGCAGCGACTCGGCCCGGCGCAAGCTCTACGACGAGCTGAAGAAGGAATTCCGCAAGGACCGCGCGGTGACGAAGCTGCTCCCGATGTCCGACTTCGGGGTCGTCCAGATCACACGCCAGCGCCTCCGCCCGAGCATCACGACGACGACCGACATAGACGACCTCCCAGAGCCGCTGCCCGAGCCGCCGAGCCAGGAGCAGCAGCACGAGCCGGCCGAGCGCGCGCCCGTCGCCGAGGCCGAGACGCTGACGGCCAGCGAGGTCGTCGAGCGGCTGGAGCAGTGGCTCGCCACCTACCGCGCCGAGGTGCAGGAGCAGCACCGCAAGCGCCCGATCCTCGTCCGCGTCCACCCGTTCCTCGCGGCGTACCTCCAGCGCGGCGTTCCAAGCGCCGTCACGCGCTGGCGCTTCCGCACCCGCCTCAAGCTCCGCCTCGACGTGGACGACCGCACCGACCCGCTCTCGTTCTCCGTCCGCGACGAGAAGTCCGGCAAGAACCTGACGAAGAAGTATTCCACGTGACGAATTGCGGGTGACGCATGAGAACCCCACGCGTCGTTCGTCACTCGTAGATCGCAACTCGAATGACGTCTGAGCAGATCGTCGAAGCGCTCGAAGCAGCCATTACCCAACTCGGCGTGGCGGTGCGGCGGGAGCGCGGCAGCTTCCGCGGCGGGCTGTGCACCGTCGGCGGCGAGCAGGTGGTCGTGCTCAACAAGCGGACCCCGGTCGAGGCCCACCTCGCGATCCTCGCCGACGCGCTCCGGCGGCTCCCGGCCGACGAGGTCTACCTCCGTCCCGCCGTGCGCGACGCCGTCGAGGCCGCCTGGGTGGCGCGCGATGCCGGCGTCGGCGCCGAGATCGAGGAGGAGTGATGGCGGATAGAGGATAGCAGATGGAGGATAGAACCGCAGACGGAGAGGCTACGAGCCATCCCCCATCCTCTACCGTCCATCCTCCACGCGCCCTGCGCGTGACCCTCCTCGGGACCGGTACCTCGACGGGCGTGCCGGTGATCGGCTGCGGCTGCCGCGTCTGCACCTCGGCCGACCCGCGCGACGCGCGGATGCGCTGCGCCGCCCACGTCGTCGCCGAGACCGAGCACGGGCCGGTTCACCTCCAGATCGACATCGGACCGGACTTCCGGCAGCAGGCGCTCCGCTTCGGGGTGTCGCGGGTGGACGCGCTGCTCTTCACCCACCACCACTTCGACCACGTCGTTGGCCTCGACGACCTCCGGCCGTTCTTCTTCGGCAACCGGGCCGCGGTCCCGGCCTACGCGAGCCCCGTGACGGCGGGCGTGCTGCGCGAGATGTTCCGCTACATCTTCGAGCGGACATATCCGGGTGCGTCGGTCCTCGACCTCCACGAGGCGGCCGGGCCGTTCACCGTGCCGAGCCGGTACGACGCCGAGGCCGCCGTCACCGTCGAGCCGCTCGAGGCCTTCCACGGCGACCTCCCCGTGCTCGGCTACCGCGTGGGCCGCTTCGCGTACCTGACCGACGTCAACCGCATTCCCGAGGCTACGTTCGAAAAGCTCGTCGCCCTTGACGTGCTCGTGCTCGACGGCCTCCGCCGCGAGCCGCACCCGACGCACTTTACGTTTGACGAGGCGGTCGCCGCCGCTCGGCGGATCGGGGCGCGGCAGACGTACTTTATCCACATGACCCACGGCGCGCTCCACGCCGAGATCGACGCCGAGCTGCCCGACGGCATCGCGCTCGGCTACGACGGATTAACCTTCAGCGTCGAATGACGAGGGACGAACGTCGAGTGGGTGCTACGAACGAACGCCACAGAACTTTCTCAGACACGCTGAACCGTTGAAAGCACTGCTTTCCGTGTGGCTCGTCGTCTCTGTTCTGCTCTTAGCGCTGACGGCATTCTCATTAGTTGACACAGAGGTGTCGATGAAGCACGGGTTCGAGGAGGTCGTTGCGATGGGCTACGAACATCCTCCGAACATCGATTGGCTTTTCAGCCTTCGCTTCGTCCTCCGCTCCTGCGCTGTGTACCTCGTGATCAACATCGTGGTGATCGGTTTGCTACTCGGGAGATCACTCGTCGCTCTTCGTTCGTAACTCGCAACTCAATGACCCTCCTCGTCCTCAGCGGCCCCAACCTGAACCTCCTCGGCCAGCGCGAGCCGGAGGTCTACGGCCCCGCGACGCTCGCCGACCTCGAGGCTGGCCTGCGGACTGCATTCCCCGACGTGGACTTTGCCTTCCAGCAGCACAACAGCGAAGGCGCGCTCATCGACGCGCTCCACCAGGCCGAGGCCGACGGCGTCGTCTTCAACCCCGGCGGCTACGCCCACACGAGCGTCGCCCTGCACGACGCGGTCCTCGCCATCGACACGCCGGTCGTGGAGGTGCACCTCTCGAACGTCCACGCCCGCGAGCCTTTCCGGCAGCGGCTCGTGATCGCGCCAGCGGCGGCGGGCGTGATCGCCGGGTTCGGCGCGGCGGGGTACCGGCTGGCGGTGCAGTATTTTCTGGACCGAGACGCTGGATAGGCCGGGACGTGGTGGCATTCCCGACGCGGGCGGACACGGAGGTCCACCCCCACGACTACCGACTTCTCGTCACTCGCAACTCGTCATCCGCACCGTGCGATGGCTGGATACAAAGGACACCTCGCGGGCGCGCTCGCCTTCTTCGGCGTCTACCTCGCCGGCCTCGCGTTCGTCTTCTCGGTCGACCAGGCGTACCGGCAGTTCAGCGGGCTGGAGCTGATCGGCGTGCCGGTCGTGCTGTGCGGGCTGACGCTGATGTTCGGGCTGTGGCCGGACGTGGACACCAACTCGAAGGGGCAGAATCTCTTCTACTCGATCTTCTTCGTCCTCGACGTGATCTTGATCGTCGGGCGGCGGTTCGAGTGGGCGGCCTACCTCGGTCTGTTCGCCATCCTGCCAGTCCTCGGCAAACACCGGGGGTGGACACACACGTACTGGGCGATGGCACTGATTCCCTCGCCGCTGCTGGTCCTGCCCTACCTGCTGTTTCCCGACCGTCCGTTCGCCGGACTGCCGTTCTACGGGGCGGCCGTCGTCGGCTACTTCTCGCACCTCTTCATGGACGGCCTCGTGATCCCGCTTCCGAGGCGCCGGGCCCGTCGGTAGCTCCGGGCCTTGCATGAACCCGGTATTCCCCGCGCCGTATACCGCAGACGCAACCCGAGGATACCATGCGGAAAGTCAAGCTGGACGAAGCTCAGGAGCGCCTCCCCGAACTGATCGAAGACGCTGCCAACGGCGAGGACATCGTCATCTCGCGCGGCGACGGAGCCGACGTGCGTCTCGTCCCGGTCGTGGAGCCGGAGCGCCGCCCACGGAAGGGCGGAAGCCTTCGAGGGCAGGTCTGGATGAGCGACGACTTCGACGAGCCGCTCGACGACTTTGTGCCCTACATGTGATGCGGGTGTTGATCGACACCCATGTCCTCCTCTGGTTTCTGACGGACCCTGATCGGTTGAGTCGCACGGCCTATGGACTCATCACGACACCGGAGAATGAGGTGCTGCTCAGCGTGGGTAGCCTGTGGGAGATCGCTATCAAGCTGAACGTCGGGAAGCTCACGCTGGAGGGACTGTTCGAGGAGGTCATCCCCTCGCAACTCGTGGAGGAGCGAATCGAGGTGCTTCCCACCGCGATGGACCACCTCGCAGTATTCGAGAAGCTACCGCTCTACCACCGCGACCCATTCGACCGTCTCCTCGTCGCGCAGGCGATGGCCGAGGGGATGCCCATCGTCACCCGCGACGCGGCCTTCGACCGATACGCCGTAGAAGTGCTGTGGGAGAAGGCGGAAGGCTGAGCCTCACCTGCGGCGCACTCAGCCCTCGGCGTGCGCGACCTGGCGGTCGGCCTCGACCCAGCCGTCGTGGAGTTCAATCGTGCGCGTGCCGTAGGCGGTCCAGCGCTCCGAGTGCGTCACCTGGATCACGGTCACGCCGTCGTCTTCGTTGAGCGTCCTGAACGCCTCCATCACCTCCTCGCCCTGCGAGCTGTGGAGGTTGCCCGTCGGCTCGTCGGCGAGGATCAGGCGAGGGCGGATGATGAGCGCGCGCGCCACCCCGACAAGCTGCTGCTGCCCGCCGGAGAGCTGGTGCGGGAAGAGATCGGCCTTCGCCACGATCCCGAAGCGGTCGAGCATCTCGGCGACGCGCGCCTGGCGCTCGGCCTTCGGCGTCTTGGTGTAGAGGAGCGGCGTCTCCAGGTTTTCGTAGACCGTCAGCTCGTCGATCAGGTGGTAGGCCTGGAAGACGAACCCGATGTGCTCGCGGTGGAGCGCGGTCCGCTTCTTCTCGCTGAGCTCGTGGACCGGCTCGCCCTCGAAGTGGTACGCCCCCTCGCTGGGCTCCTCCAGCATCCCGATGATGTTCATCAGCGTGGACTTGCCGGATCCGGACGGGCCCTGGACGGTGACGAACTCGCCCTCACTCACGGAGAGGTCCACGTTGCGGAGGACGTAGGTCTTCTGCTGGCCTTGCTTGTAAAACTTGCTGATGCCGCGTAGCTCGATCATGTCGGTTCTGGGTTTGGAGTGGGTAGAGAGTGGGCGGTGAGTAAGCAGTGGGCGGGGTCAGCCGCGCTCGATCCTGACGCCGCCGTTGGTGGTGACGGCGCGGACCGGTGGCCCGCCGTCACCGAGGGTGGTCCGCACGCGCCGTCCGACCTCGCCCTCGACCAGCACGGGAAAGCCGAGCCGCATGCGCCCGTTGACGGTTCCTGTTTCGAGATCGGCGGAGTAGCCGTCCGGCACGATCAGTTCGACGCCGCCGTTGGTCGTCCGGGCGTCGAGGCCGTCGCCGTCCCAGCGGGTGCCGGTGAGGCGGACCCGGAGCCCCCCGTTGGTGGTGCGGCCGCGCACGTCGCCGCCGAGGGCGTCGAGGGTGACGCCGCCGTTCTGCGTGTCGAACCGGATCGCGCCCCTGACGCCGGCGATGCGAATGCCGCCGTTCTTGGCTTCGAGGTCGAGGTTGGAGGCGCGCGGCACCCTGAGCCGGAAGCTGACGCTGACCCAGGCGTCGCGGCCTGACCTCGGCACGCGGCTCCTGATGGTCCCGTCGGTCTCGACCTCGGACGCCGCGACGAGGCGACGCACCTCGTCCCGGTCGTCGCCAACCGCCTGCACGCGCGCCAGCACCTGCACCTCGTCGCGGTCCCACGCTTCGACGCGGATGCCACCGTTCTTGCCAGCGTCCACCGAGAGCGTGCGGCGCGCCGCGAGCGTGAAGGTGCGGACCTCGCAGGCGCGCTCGGTAGCGTAGTTGCTGTCGTCCTCGGTGCACCACGAGTCGTCGGTGAGGGCGGTCTGCGCGGGTACCGGGGCGGCGAAGGCGAGGAGGAGGAAAAGCGAGAAGCGTTTCATGGCGAAGGGTCTCGGTTATGGAGAGCTTATTCGGGGACGGCGGTGTCCTGTTGCGCGCGCAGCCGGAACATCACCGGGACGCGCTCCGCTGTCGGCGTGCCGATCTGGACGAGGAGCCAGTCCTCGCCGTGACTCGCGATGAAGGCGCGCAGCGCCTCGGCGCGCGACGCGTTATCGTCCGGCCATTCCAGGGTCTCGACGCGGTACTGCACGCGCTGCTTCGCCCCGTCGATCACGACCTCGACGTCGATCGTGCGGGTCTGATCTATGGGGGGAATCGGGACGCAGAGCTGGCTCATCGGGCGGGTGGCTGGGGGTAGACTACTCGTAGCGGAGGGCCTGGACGGGATCGGTCGTAGCGGCGCGGTAGGCCTGCACCCCCACGGTTAGCGCGGCCAGCACGAGCGCGCCTGCGGCGGCGGCGAGGAACGGGAGCGGGCCGAGGTCGAGGCGGAAGGCGAAGGCCGAGAGCCACCGTTCGGCACCGAGCCAGGCCAGCGGCAGCGCGAGGGCGCACGCCGCGAGCACGAGCGCGAGGAAGTCGCGCGAGAGCAGGGCCACGACGCCCGCGACGCTCGCGCCGAGGACCTTCCGCACGCCGATCTCCTTGCGCCGCCGCTCGGCGGCGTGCGCCGCCAGGCCCAGCAGCCCGAGGCAGGCCACGAACGCGGCGATAGCCGCGAACACGTTCGAGAGCGTGGCGATGCGCTGCTCGGCCTCGTACATCTCGCCGAACTGCTCGTCGAGGAACTCGTAGGCGAACGGGGCGCCGGGGTTGAACGCGGCGGACGTGGCCTTCAGCGCGGCCAGCCCCTCGGCCGTCCGGCCCGGCTCTAGCCGCGCCAGCACCACGTCGAGTTCGCCCTCGGGCGGCTCCAGGAGGATCACGGTCGGCTCGATGGGGTCGTAGAGCGACTTCATGTGGAAGTCCTGCACGACACCCACGATCACCCCGTCGCGGCCCCACATCGCGAGCGACTCGCCGACGGGGTTCTCCATGCCCATCGTTGCAACCGCCGCCTCGTTCACGACGAAGTTGGCCGAGTCCGTTGCTACCGACGGCGCGTGCGCGCGGCCCGCCGCGAACTCCATCTGCATCGTCTCGGTGAAGTCAAACGCCGACAGGACGACGTGGAAGAGCACCTCGCTCTCGGGATCCTTCCCGTCCCAGACCGGGTCCGTCGTCGCACTGCCGACGTTGAGCGGGGAATCGCTCGCGGCCGTCACCGCTGCCACGCCGGGCGCGTCGAGGAGAGCCTGCTTGAACGCGTCGAAGCGGTCGGCGGCCTCGCCCTCCAGCGCGAAGCTGACCACGTTGCCACGGTCGAGCCCGAGGTGCTTGGACTGGATGTACCGGAGCTGGCCCGAGACCACGAACGTCCCGGCGATGAGCAGGATCGACGCGGCGAACTGCGCCACGACGAGCGCCCGCCGCAGCCCCGCGCCGCCTCGCGCCGATCCGCCGCCGCGGAGCACGCGCGCCGGCTGGTAGCCCGAGAGCACGAGCGCCGGGTAGCTCCCGGCCAGCAGTCCCGCACCCACGGCGACGGCCACGAACAGCGCCCACATCGGCGCAGGGACCGACCCGAGCGTGAGTGCCTTGCCCGCGACCTCGTTGAACGCCGGCAGCCCGGCCACGACGGCCGCCAGTGCCAGCCCGAGCGCCGCGAATGCCGTCAGCACCGCTTCGCTGAGAAACTGCCCGACGAGCCTGCCGCGCGAAGCCCCGAGCGACTTTCGTACGCCGATCTCGCGCGCCCGCTGCACGCTCCGCGCCGTGGTGAGGTTCATGAAGTTGACGCACGCGATCAGCACCAGCAGCAGCGCCACGACGCCGAAGATGCGCACGTACGTGATCCGTCCGCCCACCTGCTGTCCGTTCTCGAACGTGTCGCGCAGCCGCCAGTCTGTCGCTGGGTGGAGCGAGAGCCGGGTCGGAGTTGCCCCTTCGAAGTTCTCCATCACAATCCCGGCTAGTTTCTCCTCGGCCGTGGCCGGATCGGCACCGTCGCGGAGGCGGACGTAGAGCAGCGAGCCGCTGTTGCCCCAGTGGTCGAGCCACGGGTTGTCCTCGTAATAGTCGGCGAAGGGGAGGAGCCACTCGAACTGGACCGAGGAGTGCTCGGGGATGGGCGCGGCGACGCCCGTCACGCGGAAGTCGGCGCGGTCGTCCACACGGACGGTCTGGCCGAGCACGTCGGACGGGGCCTCGCCGGGGAAGAGCAGACCCGCAAGCCGCTCCGAGAGCACGATGCCGTCAGGGGCGTCGAGCGCTGTCGTCCGGTCGCCGGCGAGGAGCGGGAAGGTGAACATCTCCAGGAAGGCCGGCTCGGCCCAGCGTCCGTCCTCCCGGAACGCCTGCCCGTCACGTCCCAGCACGATCGTCTCCCGGTACGTCGTCATCTCGGCGTGCTCGATCTCGGGGACGCTCGCCTCCATCGCCGCCGCCGCCGGGTACGTGATCGACGTCGGCGAGGTCGTCTCGCCGTTCGAAAACGTAACGTGGCGGCGGACGGAAAACAGCTCCTCGGCGGCCTCGTGGAAGCGGTCATAGCGCAGCTCGTCCTGCATCCAGAGGAGGATGAAGAACGCGCCCGCGAGCCCGACGGCCAGCCCGACGACGTTGAGTGAGGCGTAGCCTTTCTGCTGCCGGAATTGACGGAGCGCGATGGCGAGGTAGTTCTTCAGCACAGCGGCGTGGGGTTTACTCGTAGCGGAGGGCCTTGACAGGATCGGTCGTGGCGGCGCGGAGGGCCTGCGTGCTGACGGTCGCGAGCGCGATCACGAACAGCAGCGCGCCCGCGATGAGGAAGGGCACCGGCCCGAGGCCGACGCGGTAGGCGAACCCGTCGAGCCACTGGCCGAGGGCGAACCACACCAGCGGCACGGCGAGCGCGAAGGCGACCGCGACGAGCACGACGAAGTCTCGGGCGAGCAGCAGCACGAGGTGCGGCACTGTCGCGCCGAGCACCTTGCGCACGCCGACCTCCTTGCGCCGCCGCTCGGCAGTGAACGAGGCCAACCCGAACAGCCCGAGGCAGGCCACGAAGATGGCGAGGAACGCGAAGATGCTCACGATCCGCCCGAGCTGCTCCTCGTTGCGGTAGAGCTGGTCGTACACGTCGTCGAGGAAGCGGTACGAGAACGGACGGTGCGCGGCGAACTGGCCCCAGACGGCTTCGAGGTGGTCCATCCCAGCGACCGTCTGGCCCGGCGCGAGGCGGACGGCGGCATGGCGGATATTGCTGGGGTCGTACCAGATGGCGAGTGGTTCGATGACCTCGTGCAGCGAGCGGAAGTGGAAGTCCTCGGCCACTCCGACGACCTCGCCCCAGCGGCTGTCCACCGCCACGCGCTGCCCGACGGCCTCAGCCGGGGTCCAGCCGAGCCGCTCGACTGCCGTTTCGTTGACGATGAAGCGGTAGTTGGCCGAGTCCGGCTCGGGAAGCGTAGCGGCGAAGCCTTGTCCAGCTACGAGGTTCAGCCCCAGCCCGTCGGTCACGGTTCCATCAGTCGGCAGGCCCTTGATGGGAAAGAAGTCGTCCTCGCCCATGCCCTCGGTGCGGAAGCCGGAGGTCCAGCCGAGTTGGCCCGGAATCTGGTTGATGCCGGCGATGGCTGTGACCGACGGATGCCGGGCGATCTCCTCTTTCATGGCAGCATACTGCTCCTGGAGAATCGAGTCCGAGAGCGGGAGCACGACGAGGTGCTCCTTGTCGAACCCGAGGGTCTGCTCGCCGAGGAACCGGAGCTGGCTCACCACCACAAGCGTGCCCGCGATGAGGAACGCCGAGATCCCGAACTGGAGCACGACGAGACCTCTCCGCAGCCACGACGAGCCGGGCGAGGTCGCGCCCCGCCCGCGCAGCACGCGCGCCGGCTGGAAGCCCGAGAGGTAGAGCGCCGGGTAGCTCCCCGCCACCACGGTCACCACGACGAAGATGCCGAGGATGAGCGCGACGATCCCCGGCTCGGCGAGCGTCCCGAACGAGAGCGCTTTGCCGCTGAGGTCGTTGAACCACGGCAGCCCGGTCCCGACGAGCCCGAGGGCGAGCCCCAGTCCGCCGAGTGTGAGCAGCGCCGACTCGCTGTAGAACTGCCCGACGAGTTGCCCCCGGAGCGCGCCGAGCGACTTGCGCAGCCCGACCTCTTTTGCCCGTTGCCCCGCCCGCGCGGTGGCGAGGTTCATGTAGTTGATGCACGCAATGAGGAGGATCAGCAGTGCCACCGTCGTCAACCCGATCACGTAGGCGATGTCACCCGTCCCGTCGAAGGCGTACTCCGCCTCGGAGCGGAGGTGGAGGTCCGTCACGGGCACGGCCATGAGCGGCCACGGCTCCTGCCCGGCCTCCTCCATGCGGGCCAAAAGCGCGTCGATCTGCCCCTGCAACGCCTCGCCCGCCGCCGCGTCCCGCGTGCGGACGTAGGTGTAGAAGTTCGCCGCCGACCAGACGCCGTGCCGGACCCACGTCAGCGACGAGAACGAGCCGAGGAAGTCGAACTGGTAGTGCGAGTTGGCCGGCACGTCCGCCATCACACCCGTCACCTCGTACTGCTGGTCGTTGTTGTACAGGAGCGTCTGGCCGATGGGGTCGGCGTTGCCGAAGTACCGCTCGGCCGTGGAGGCCGTGAGCACGACCGTGTAGGGCCGGTCGAGGGCCGTCGCGGGGTCGCCCGCGAGGAGGTCGTGGGTGAAGACATCGAAGAACGTCGAATCGGCGAAGAAGAACGCGTCTTCTTCGAACGCCTGGTCCCCGGCGCGGATCACGCCGCCACCAGGCGTGCCCCGTACGAAGGCCTCAACGCTCGGCAGTTCGCGCTCCAGGAGAGGCCCGACAAGGGCTGGCGTGAGCGCGATCTCGCGGTCGCGCTCGGCGAAGTTGGCGTGGATGCGGAAGAGCGCCTCGGGCTCTTCGTGGAAGCGGTCGTAGCTCAGCTCGTCATGGACGAAAAGCAGCAGGAACAGGCAACACGCCACACCGACAGCGAGGCCGACTACGTTGAGCGCGGCGTAGCCAGGTTGGCGGCGGAGGTTGCGGAGGGCAATGCGGACGTAGCTGCGGAGCATGACGGCACGAAGATGGACGTAGCCTCCCGTTGCACAAGCCATATGCCACCGGGTCCCGCCTAGCTCACATCGCAGCGTCAGCAGCGCGGAGGCCGCCTCGACCGGCCGCGCACTGTGCGCCAGCGCCCACCCGATGGGCACCAGCGCACACCGGACACGGTCGGGGGCGGCTTCGCGGCGAAGCGCCGAGGCAGAGAGCGGTGCTAGATTGGCGGACCGTCGCCTCCGTCCGGCGCGTGCCGCCTCGGCCTTCAACCCCCCTTCCGTCGTTCGACGCACAACCTATGTCCCCGACCGTCCGCCGCGCCGCTGCGACCGACCTCGACGCGCTTGCCGTGCTCTTCGACGGCTACCGCCGGTTCTACCGCCAGCCCTCGGACCTCGCCGGAGCGCGCCGCTTTCTCGCCGAGCGGTTCGAGCACGGGGACTCGGTGATCTTCGTCGCCGCGCTGCTGGACGGGGCGGGCCTCGCCGGGTTCACCCAACTCTACCCGTTCTTCTCGTCGGTTCGCATGCGGCGGGTGTGGATCCTCAACGACCTCTTCGTGGCGAAGGACGCCCGGCGGCTCGGCGTGGCGCAGGCCCTCATGGACGCCGCCCACGCCTTCGCCGCGGAGACCGGCGCAGCCAGCGTCGAGCTAGCGACCGAGCGGACGAACACCTCGGCCCAGGCTCTCTACGACGCCCTCGGCTACGAGCGCGACGACGCCTTCTGGCACTACGCCCTCACGCTAGAGCACAGCTAAAGCTCAGCCGCTGCCCGGTCTCGGTTGAGTTGAAGGACGAGGGCGTCCGGGTCCACCGTGAGGCGCTCCGGCTCGAACGGCACGGCCAGGGCGATGCGCTCCGGCTGTCGCGGGGCGAGCCGGACGGCCGTGCGCGCCTCGGCATAGGCAGGGTCCGGATCGTAGCCCTCGAACCGCTCGCCCCGCGTAGCGGCGACTTCGACTGTCATCGTGCCCGTGCCGACGTTCTCGACCGTAGCCGAGACGAGCCAGCGTTCGCCTTGCGGTGCCACCTCGACGTCAGAGAGCTGATACTCGGGCAGGACGACCTCGAAGAACCACTGGTCGACGAAGTCCTGATACGCTGCCGAGTCCGGCGCGAAGGGGCGGAGGGTCTCGATAAAGTCGTGCAGGGCCGGGTAGTCGCCGTCGGCGGGGTCCACGTAGCGGTCGAAGAAGGCGCGGAGTCCCGCCTGCATGGCCGCGTCGCCGAGGTGGGTGTGTAGCATCCACAGCGCCCAGGCCCCTTTGTTGTAGGCGAGGGTGCCGTCGGTCCGGCCGCTGCCGGTGATGCGGGCGAGCGGCGGTTCGCTGTCGACGCGGCGCTGCCCGGTGTACGTCGCCTCGATCTGCGTGGCGAAGGCGATCCGGCCGCGCAGGCCGTGGACCGCCTCGCGCAGCCGCAAGGTCGAATAGTGTGCAGCCCCCTCGATCAGCACGTCCGCGCCCGGCCCCTCGCCGGGGCGGAGCAGGTTGCCCCACCACTGGTGCGCGGCCTCGTGGGCGGTGACGACGAAGGCGGCCTCCGTCCGCCGGTCGCGCTTCGTCAGGAAGCCCGAGGTCTCGGAGAAGCTGATGTTCGTCGGGAAGCCCGTGGCGTTGGCTTCGAGGTTCGGGACCTCGTTGAGGCGTAGCCCCTGCCAGGGATACGGGTGGAACCACTCGGAGTAGTGATCGCGGGCGGCCGCCAACGCCTCCAGCATGGCCTCGACGTTGTAGTCGTGGCCGGGGTGATGGTAGACCGCGTTGCCGCCTTGCTCGGCTACGGCCCAGCGCCCGGCGATCAGGTTGACCGTGCTGACCGGGTGGTCGCTCTCCCATACGACCGTCGTCCGCCCGGCCTCGGTGCGCTCTGATGTCTTCACGCCGACCGAGGTCACAGTGTACGCGCTCGGTGCCGTGGCCTCGACGCGGGTATCGAACAAGGCCCCGCCGCCGATGGGCGGCAGCGTCTTTCGCCAGAAGTCGGCGTCAGTCTCGGCGGGGTCGGCGCGGTTGCCGTCGTGGCGTCCGACAGCTTCGACAAAGCCCGGCGTGGGCAGGAAATCGCCGCGCAGCGTGGAGAGGAGGACGCCCGCAGGCAGGATGAAGTGGCGCATCCCGCCGCCGTTGCGCGTGAAGCCGTCGGGGTAGACGGCCCCGTAGCTGAACCCGACCTGTGCGGTGTCGCCGGGCGCGAGGGGTTTGGGAAGCGAGAGGACGTCCAGCCCCGCCCGGTCCTCCGCGTCGACGGGTGCTCCGCCGAGGGTCCACGTCACCTCCCCGAACGAGCGCCCGACGGTAAACGGCAGCCGGGGCATCGGCCCGTCGGTGCGGTTGACGAGCGTGAACGTGCCCGCCATCGCCATGCGGCGCTCCGCCGGCTCGAGGTCGACGGCCAGGTCCATCGCGGCGATCTCGGGCGGCGGGACGTCCTTCCAGGTCGCTACGTTCTGCCGCCAGTAGGCCCGGGCCTCGGCCTCGGGCTCGCCGCTCTGAAAGCCGGTGTTGACCTCGTAGGCGATGTACCCCCCGAGCAGCAGCGGGACCGCGACGAGCGGAGCCAGCCGCAGCGCGGTGCGGGCGAGGCGGCGCGGGCGGAGGCGGTGGAGGGCCGCCGCCGCGTCGCGCTCGGTGCGGGGGAACGCCCACCCGGCGACGGCCCCGAAGAGCACGCCGAGCGACACCATCAGCAGGCGGTTCAGCAGCAGCGCCTCGCCGTTGAGCGGGAAGGTGCCCATGTCGCTCCAGCGCAGCGTCGCCCACAGCGGCCAGTTGTCGACCCACGTCATCGTCCCGGCCTGCATCCGGTAGAACGTGAACACGAGCGCGCCCAGCCCGACGGCGTAGGTGAGGTACCGGCTCCGCACGACGGCCAGCGTGGCCGTGACGAACGTGTTCCAGACGAAGAAGGTCGGCACGAGGCACAGGCCCCACACGAGGACGAACGGCCAGACCTCGACCCGGCCCTGCGCTTGCCCGGCGAGCATCGTGAGGCTCGTCGCAAGGCAGACGGCGAGGATGACCGCGACGAGGGCGGCGTTGGCGAGGCTCTTGGCGAGCAGCAGCGCGCCCGTCCTGAACGGCGCGGCGAAGAGGATCGCCCCGAACCCCGTCGTGGTCTCCCGGTGGACCGACTCGACGGTGTAGAACAGCAGCAGCAGGCAGACGAGGACGGTGACGATCTCGACCGTCCCAATGGCCAGGAACCCGGCCGTGTAGATCACCGGAGCACCGAGGGCCGCGGTGCCCTCGGTGGCGAACTCCAGCACGAGAAAGACGATGAACGGCAGGAAGAGGTAGAGCGCCGGGTGGCCCCGCAGTTCGCGCAGTTCGGCCCGGGCGATGTGGAGCGTGCTCGCCCAAAAGCCCGGGCTCCGACTCGTCATCCCGAGGTCGCGCAGCGGGCCCCGGGCCAGCAGCGCGGCGTCGGGCGCGGGCGCTGGGTCGGGGGCGGGCCGTCTCCGCCGGACCCAGCGGCTCGCCGGCTGGTCGCCACCCATCGTCTGCCGGCAGTGGCGGACGGACGCGGCGACGGCCGCGAGCGGCACGGCGAGGGTGACGAGGCGGTTCAGCCAGAACGTCGCGTCGAGCGCAAGCGGGGCCGTGTTGTAGAACGCAACGCCTCGATCGACGGCGAACAGCGTCTGCCGGAGCCAGCGCAGCCCCGTCGGGTCGAGGACCATCAGCAGGCGGTTCAGGCTCTCCGGCAGCCACGCCGGGTTCCACGTCCAGAGGACGAAGGTGACGACCATGAAGTAGGCGATGGGCACGGCGTAGACGGCGATCGGTCGCCGCGTCCGCTCGCCCGCGGCGAAGGCCAGCCCGGCGCACCACACGATGCCGGGCAGCGCGAATAGCAGGATCGGACTGACGAAGTGCAGCAGCCGGAACGGCCCACGCACGATCTCGGGGTTCGGCAGAAACTGAATCACGGCGAGGGCGACGCCGAGGTGCAGCAGCACGGCCACGCCGACCATGAGCGCCGCGCCGCCGACCTTGCCCGCGACGTACTCGGCGGGCGTCAGCGGGGTGCTGTGGAGCAGTTCCGAAACCCGCGCCTCGTCGTCGCGGACGACCGCCATCCCGGCCAGGATCGAGACGAAGAAGGGGTAGAGGAAGAACCCGGCGAGGCCGAAGAACTGCGCGAGCGCGTAGGGCGAGTTGGCGAACGCCCGCACGCCGCCGACCGCCGTGTCGTCCGACGGGATCATCGCCGTCGGGTTGAGGCTCATCGTGAGGACGACCATGAGCGCGACGAGCACCCAGAACAGCGGCCCCGTCAGGTGGGTCCGTAGCTCGTGCCGGGCGACCGTCCAGACGCGTCGCCCGTTCACGCGGCCTCCGGCTTAGCAGGCTCCGTCTCCTTCGCCTCGGCCGCGTGCATCAGCACGAGGTAGGCGTCGGCCAGCGTCGGGCGCGTCGGGGCGAATCCGGCGGGCGGCGGGCCGGCGGGGACGTGGAGCCGGACGAGGTTGCGGCCCTCGACGAGGTAGGCCTGCGTCACCTGCCCGACGCCGGCGAGGGCGTCGAGTTCGCGGTGCGAGGCTTCGCCCTCGTAGACCTGGCCGTCGATGGCGGCGCGGGCCTCGCTCGGGGTCGTCTCGGTGAGGACGCGTCCCTTGCGGAGCACGGCGAAGCGCGGGCAGAGCACCGCCACGTCGTCCACGATGTGGGTCGAGAGCAGGACGGTCCGGTCCTCGGCTAGCTCGCCGAGCAGGCGGTAGAACCGGATGCGCTCCTCCGGGTCGAGGCCCGCGGTCGGCTCGTCGACGATGAGCAGGGCCGGGTCGCCCGCAATGGCCTGGGCGATGCCGAGGCGCTGGCGCATCCCGCCCGAGTAGCCCTTCACCTTGCGCTTGGCGGCGAACGTCAGGTTGACGCGCTCCAGCAGGTCGGCCACCAGCTTCTTCTGCCCGCCCGGTGCGTCCACGCCCTTGAGCCGGAGCATGTGGAGCAGCATCGCCTCGCCCGTCAGGTTCGGGTAGAAACCGAAATACTGCGGCAGGTAGCCGAGGCGCGCCCACAGCCGGTCAGGGTGGGCCGTGATGTCGTCGCCGTCGAAGTGGACCGTGCCCGAGGTCGGTTCGAGCAGGCCCGCGAGCGTTTTCATCAGCGTCGTCTTGCCCGCCCCGTTGGGGCCGAGCAGGCCGAACATGCCGGTCGGGATCTCCAGGCTCACGCCCTGGAGCGCGGCGACGGGCCCGGGGTAGACTTTGACGAGGTCACGGATGGCGAGCATGCGGAGGTCGGTCAGCGAGCCGGTAAGATGCGTAGTGAGGCGGTCGGGTTATTGTAGAAATTCGTCACCGGACTATCCGTCACCGGACTGCTCGGGGCGGTAGTGCGTCAGGTAGGGGAGCGCCAGCAGCCGGCTCGGCGTGTAGCCGGTGTAGCGCTTGATCTCCCGGATGAAGTGGGACTGGTCGTGGTAGCCGTAGCGCGCCACGTAGTCGAACCAGTCGGTGCTGCCGGTCCGGAAGAGGTCGGCGAGGACGTGCTTGAAGCGGTGGCGGAGGAGGAACTGCTTCGGCGTCAGGCCGGTGTCGGCCTTGAAGTGGCGGGCTAGCGTGCTGTACGACGACTGCGTGAGCGCGGCGAGGTCGCGGACCGAGGTCGTCGGGGTGACAGCCACGAACACGTCACGGACGACTCCGGTGCGGTGCTCGCCGAGCCGTCCCAGGAGCCAGCCGTCGAGTTCGTCTGCGATACGTGGGGCCCGGAGGGTCGCCAGGTGTCGCTCGATCTCGCCGAGCGCGTCGCCAAACACGTCGCGCGCGGGGACGACGGCCTCCCGCATAAGCTCAGACGCGCAGACCGGAAGGAACGGGACGACCGAGGACAGCCCGCGCGGCTTGAACTTCACCACGACCATCTGCTCCAGCTCCGCCGGGTAGACCGTCAGCCCGTCCTCGATGTAACCAAACAGGATGCTCTCGCCTGTCGCCCGCATGCGTCCTCGGTACCGGTACCGCAGTACGCCTCGGATGCCGAGCACGAGCTCGGGCGCGAGCGAGGGAAACTCGTGGACCGGGTCGCAGAGATGGGCGAATCTCTCGCTCTCGTCGACGATCCAGTAGTAGTCGATGTGCGCCCGCAGCCGGGCGTCCTGGGGCAAAAACTTGGGCATAAGCCAACCGGTTGCGAGGAGCAAGACGGTGCAGGCTACGCCGCGTGATGGGGCGAGTTACGGTAAGCCCCTAATTTGCAGGAGGCGGTGGATGTGTTCTAGGGCGTACCGGTGAGGATGCGCTCGATCTGCGCCCGGTGCACGAGGTCGTGCCCGGCGTAGAGCCGCACCATGTCAGCGATGGACTCTTCGCCCCGCTCGCCGTGCAGGCCCACGCGCTGGAGGTCGTGCTCCGAGGCCGCGTCGAGGAGGCGGAGGTTGGCGGCGCGCACCGCCTGGAACAACCCGACCGACAGGTCCGGCGGCTGCGAGGCATAGCCGAGCCGGTCCGCCCAGCGGTCCTGGTCGTAGCCGGGGATCCGGGGCCGGTCCTCGGCCAGCACGCGGCGCAGGCGGTTGCTCCACACCAGGTCCGAGTCGGCGAGGTGGTGGACCACGTCAGCGACGGACCACTTGCCTTCGGCCTCGGGCATGCGGAGCCGGTCGAGCGCGGTCTCGCTCAGCACGTCGGCGCACCACGCCGGCATGGCGCGCAGGACAGCGTACGGATCGGCGTCGCCGAGGGCCTTGGTGAGGGCCGCGCGGTAGCGGTCGACGACCTCGGGTGGGCTGTCGCCGGGGAGGGTCAGGTCAGACATAGCGTCAGGGAGAAACAGGCGGGTATTTTTCGAGCAGGTTTGCCGGCCGGATGGGTCGGCGCGCGAAGGAGCCCCCGCAGTTCGGGCAGATACCCGCCAGCTTGCCCTCGACGCAGGCGCGGCAGAAGGTGCACTCGAACGAGCAGATGAACGCGTCGGTGGAGTCCGGCGGGAGCGCGGTGCCGCACCGCTCGCAGGCCGGGCGCAGGTCAAGCATAGGACGCCGAGGGGTCTGAGGTCAGACGACGTAGCGCTGCCTCGTCGAGGTAGAAGCGGACCTTCGGCTTGGCGGTCGCGCCGAGGCGTTCGTAGAAGCGGATCGCCCGGTGGTTCGAGGCCGGGGTCTGCCACTGCACCTGCGTGCACCCGGCACGGCGTGCGTCTCGGGCCACGGTCGCCACGAGGTCGCGCCCCAGGCCCCGCCCGCGGGCGGCGGGGTCCAGGTAGAGGCAGTCGAGGTGGGCATACGGCGCGGCGTCCCACGTCGAAAGCTGGACGGACCACGTCGCGAAGCCGACGAGCGCCTCATCCCGCTCGACGACCAGGCCCAAGAGGCTGGGTGACGCGCCGAAGAGCAGGTCCTTCAGGGCCTCGGCCTTGCCCCGGCCGCGGTAGGGCGCGCCTTCGTAGGCCGCGTGCGCAGCGCACAGCACCACCAACGCGTCCAGGTCGCTCGGTCGGACGGGGCGGATGACGGGGGTCAGAGGCATCGCGGTACGGTTGGAGATGCCTCCAATCTCGCCAGCGGACGCCCGGCCTCCTAGGGCCAATCGGTCCCGAAAAGGCGGACCACTTGGGGTTATGCCTCGCGCAGCAGGTCGGTGAGTTGCGTGACGCCCCGGCGCAGCGTGCGCTCGTCCACCCCGGCATAGCCCAGGATGAGACCCGGCTCTGCCGCGGCGCCGAGGTAGCAGGGCGAGAGCGGCGGGACGTGCAGCCCGGCCGCCGCCGCTCGGGCCGAGATATCGAGGTCTGACACGCCCCGTTCGAGCCGGGCGCAGACGTGCAGGCCCGTGTCCGACGGACCCATCTCGAGGACCTCACCGAGGCCTTCGCCGGCGGCGTCGAGGAGGGCGTTGCGCCGCGTCCGGTAGAGGTCGCGCGTGCGGCGGAGGTGGGCTGCAAAGTGCCCCTGGGCCACGAAGGTCGCCGCCGCCGCTTGCACGATGGACGACGGCTGACCGCCGAACGTCTCGACGGCCCGCTCGGCCGGCCCCACGAGCGCGTCCGGCAGCACGGCGTAGGCCAGCCGGAGACCGGGGAAGAGCACCTTGTTGAACGTGCCGACGTAGACCACCCGGCCCTCACGGTCGGAGCTCTGGAGCGGAGCCAGGGGCCCGCCGACGTGCCGGAACTCGCTGTCGTAGTCGTCCTCGATGACCCAGCGCCCGGCGGTGCGTGCCCAGCCGAGCAGCGCCACGCGCCGCGCCGCCGAGAGCGTCACGCCGGTCGGATACTGGTGCGACGGGGTGACGTACGCCAGCCGCGCCTCGGGGGCCGCCTCGATCCCGGCTTCGACGGCCAGCCCGTCCGCGTCCACCGGAACCGGGACGACGCGAGCACCGGAGGCCTCGAACACGGCGCGTGCCCCGAGGTACCCCGGTTCCTCCAGCCACATCGCGTCGCCGGCGTCGAGGAGCAGACGGGCCAAGAGGCCGAGCGCCTGCTGCGTGCTCGACAGGATGAGGACGCGGCCGGCGTCGCACTGGACGCGCCGCGTGCGGGCGAGGTGGTCGGCCAGCGCGGTGCGCAGCGCGTAGTCCCCCAGGAGCGGCGTCGAGCGCTGGAGACGGCGCCCCCGCTCGTGGAGCGTGTCGACGACCAGCTGGTTCCACGCAGCGATAGGGAAAGCGTCTTCGCCCGGCAGGCACGGGGCGAAGCCTGCCGGTGCGGCCGGGTCATCCCGGAACCGGTGGACCGAAGCGAGACGCTGTCCTGCGGCCGAGAGTGCGGGTGGCCCGGTGGCCGCGCTGCCGCTCGAGCGAGAGACCTCGGCGAGAGGTCGCGGGCGTGCGGGGATCAGCTCGACGACGTAGGTGCCCGACCCCCGCCGCCGCTCGACGAAGCCCTCGTCCACGAGTTCGTCGTAGGCCAGCTCGACCGTCGTTCGAGACACTCCGAGGTCCTGCGCGAGCACGCGAGAGGACGGAAGGCGAGCCCCTGGGTGGAGGTGCTCGCGGCGGATCAAGTCGCGCAGGTGGTCGCGCAGCCGGTGATAGATCGGTGCGTCCGGAGGTGCCGATGGCGCAAAGCCCGCCGTGACGAGGTCGATGATAGGAGCGTCGGTCCGGCCAGCCATAGGCGTCAGTTCGCACGAAGCCAGGCCAAGGCCGCTTCGAGGTCGGGGTCCCGACCGGCGATGACCGCCTCGGCGTCTGGCACCACTACGACGTCGGGAATGATGCCTCGGTCCGGTCCAGGTGTGGGCGGCCGCGAGGCGAAGAGCGGTATGTCCACCGAGACTCCCGAATGGGGTAGTGTCAGGAACGCCATCTGCCCGGCGTTGAGGCCTTTCAGGCTCCCGCCCGTCTCCTGACCCACGAGGAGCGCCGCGCCGGCCTCTTTGATTTGCTTGGCGAGGTAGAACGTGGCCGACGACGCGGCCGCGTCGATCAGCACGGCCGTCGGGCCACGAAAGGTGGCGGCAGCGGGCGACAGGGTGACGGGCGGACGGCTCGGCAGCCGAAACGTACCGTCGCCGACGGGCGTGACCTGCTCCGAGAGGTCGTAGAAACCTTCCGACCACGAGCGGACGTGCGGGCGCACGGCGTCGGGTACCCGGCGGTAGGCCGTCGAGTTGTTCCACAGGGTAACCGTCGCGGGCTCGGTGAGGAGGTGCCGAAGCAAGAGGGCCGCCGCCGCGTCCATCCCCCCGGCGGTACCGCGCAGGTCGACTACCAGGCGCTCGGCTCCGTCGGCGTTCATCTGCCGAAAGGCATCGGTCAGCCACGCGCCGTAATCACGCTCCATCGAGAACGTGGCGAAGCTGCCGACCTTGAGGTAGGCGGTGCCGTCGTCCCGCATCTTGAACCGCAGCATGTCGCCGCGCGATCGGGGTAGCGACGCGTCGCGGGTCCACAGCACCTCGCGTCGTGCGCCCTGCGTCGTGCGAGGAACGGCGAGATCCCGCGCGCTTCCGTCGGGCCGCCGCACCGTGAGCGACAGGTCGCCCTCGGGTTCGAAGACGAGGCTGTAGATCACGTCGAAGCGCTCGGCCGGGGCGAGCAGGTCCCGCAGGTGGAGGCGGAAGCGGCGGTCGTCGTTCCGAAGGCCATCGCCCGAGGCGAACGGCAGCAGCGCGCCGATGACCTCGGGCACAGAGCGTCCGTCTAACGTCAGAACCTCGGTCCCCGGCGGGAGCACGCGGCCCGGGGTGGCATCGCCCGTCACGATCATCCGGTCGCCGACGAGCCGGAACGTGAACGGCACGCGGTCGGGGCGGTGGTAGAGCGCGGCTTCGGTGAGCGGCTGCTGGTTGTACATGCTGACCTGCGTATGCCCGTCGCGCAGGGCCGCCACCGCGCGCGCTACGGCGAGGTAGACGGCAGGCATCGGGATCGCATCGCCGTACTGCGTGCCGAGTGCGTCGGCGGTCTCGTCCAGCCGGTCGAAGGTGCGGGCGAGGTCGCCTGCGGTGTTGTGGAGCGTCAGGCCGGGATGCAGCGCGTACAGGCCCTCGCGGAGGACGGCGAGGTCGTCGCGGAGTTCACCCCGAGACAGCATCGGGACGGGCAGGCCGGCCTGCGGGTCGTCGAAGGCGCGTCGGTCCGCCGTCATCCGGCCAGGCAGCAGCAGCCGGTTGCTTCCGCGCTCCCACCGGACCTCGGCGTCGGGCGCTTCGATCACTACCTTGTAGCTGACCGACTCGGTGCCGCCGGGAAAGTCGATGGCTGCGGTGTAGACCCCGTCAGCATCGTCGTCGGTGAGGGGCAGCGCGTGGGCCCACGAGAGCGGGGCCGTGTCGCCCCGGACGCCCACGACGGCATCGGGCGTAACAGCTTCGTCTGCCATGTCAATCTCGACCCTGACGGACTGGGCATGGGCGAGGTGCAGCAGGCCGAGGCCGAGGAAGATGAGGAGCCAGCGTGCGACGTGCAGCATCGGGCGATGGAGTGGGGGCATGGGTGGAGCGTGAGCCGGGAGGAAGGTAGCCCTTCCAATCTGCGCACCGGGTCGGGTGTCTCCTAGAGCCGCTTGCCCGGAAAGGGTCAGACCAAACGCACCCATCGGGGCTACTCGGAACGCAGCGCCTCGACCGGATCCACGCTGGCCGCCCGGAGCGCCTGCGTGCTGACCGTCCCCAGGGCGATCACGAGCGCGAGGGTGCCGGCAAGCAGGAAGACGCCCGGCCCGATTCCAGTGCGGTAGGCGAAGGTGTCCAGCCAGCGGTCCATCGCGAGGTAGGCCACCGGGGCTGCGACCGCGAACGCGACGGCGACGAGCTTGACCACGTCTTTCGAGAGTAGCACGACGACGCTGCCGACACTCGCGCCGAGCACCTTCCGGATGCCGATCTCTTTCTTCCGCTGCGCCGTCGCGTAGGCCGCGAGGCCGAACAGCCCGAGGCACGCGATGAAGATCGCCAGCCCGGCGAGGACGCCGAAGAGCCGCCCGAACCGCCGCTCGGCCTCGTACTGCGCGCCGAACGCCTCGTCTACGAACGCGTAGTCGAACGGCCGCGACGGGACGGTCTCGGCCCAGAGATCGCCCAGTTCCGCGAGGGTCTGCGGCAGGGCCTCGGTGCGGACGCGGACGGTCAGCATGCTGTGGTACGCGTCGAGGGCGACGAGGGCGAGCGGCTCGACCGGAGCCTGAAGCCCGCTCGTGTGGAAGTCGCGCACGACGCCGACGACCTCGCCCTCGTAGCCCCAGAACCGGGCCTCGCGCCCGAGCACGGCATTCGGCGAGGCGTAGCCCGCCTCGCGCACTGCCGTCTCGTTGAGGACGTAGCCCGCCAGCGAGTCGCTCGTCGCCTCCGCCCCCGGCGCACGGCCGGCGACGATCTCCATCCCGTAGACCTCCACGAAGTCGGGGTCCACGAGGTAGGCGTCCACGGTGAAGTCGCGCATCCCGCCCTCGGGCCGCTCGATCTCGCCACCCGCGCTCGGGTTGCCTGCCGTGGGCGCGGTGATGGCCGACGTCACGCCGCTCACCGCCGGGTGCGCCTCGAAGCGCGTCTTGAGCCGCTCGATGCCGGCGTCGTCGAGGCTGCCGAAGCGGGCCATGAGGAGCTCGCCGGCGTCCTCGCTCCCCGGGTCGAAGCCGAGGTCGCGGTCCTGCATGTAGCGAAGCTGGCTGAAGACGACGGCCGTCCCCGCGATGAGCGCGACCGAGATGCCGAACTGGAGGACGACGAGGCCCTGCCGCAGCACGGTCCCCTCGCGCCCGCCCGCGAACCGGCCCTTCAGCACGCGGGCCGGGCGGAAGCCGGAGAGCACGAACGCCGGGTACGCCCCCGCGAGCAGCCCCACGCCAAGCGCGAGCGCGGCGGCGAGGGCCAGCCCCGGCCCGAGGTCGGTCAGGCGAAGTGTCTTGCCGGCGAGCGCGTTGAAGCCCGGCAGCGCGACCTGCACCAAGACGAGCGCCACGCCGAGCGCGAGAGCGCTCAGCAGGACCGCCTCGGCGAGGAACTGTGCGGCCAGCGCCGAGCGCGGCGCGCCGAGCGTCTTCCGCACCCCGACCTCGCGGGCGCGCTCTACGCTCCGCGCCGTCGCGAGGTTGGTGAAGTTGACACACGCGATCAGGAGGACGAAGAGCGCGACGGCCCCGAAGATGTAGAGCGCGGCGAGGCTCCCGCGCGCCGCCGGGTCGCCTCGGTCCGAGCGCAGGTACACGTCCGGCAGCGCCTCGGCGTGGAGGACGAGGCCCTGCCCCATGGCTGCCATCTCCTCGCCCGCCCGGGCCTCCAGGAAGGCGGGCAGCTTGGCGCGGAAGGCGTCGAGGTCGGTGCCGTCGCGCAGGAGGGCGTAGGTGAGGAAGTTGACCGAGAACCAGTTCTGGTACCACCAGCCCGGGTCCGGCACCCCGGCGAGCGCAACCGCGCCCTCGAAGCGGTCGTGCGACTGCTCGGGCATCGCCTCCATCACGCCCGTCACCGTAAGCGTCTGCCGCGCCGTCTCGACCGTTCGCCCGACGGCGTCGGCCGTCCCGAAGAGCCGCTCGGCCAGCGGCACTGAGGGGACGAAGCTGCCCGGCTCGCGGAGCGCCGTCGCCGGGTCGCCGTAGCGGAGCGGCAGCGTGAACACGTCGAAGAGCGCCGAGTCGGCGAGGACGAGGGACTCTTCCTGGAAGAGCTCGCCCTCGATCTGGAAAATCTGCGTCGTCCCCGAGAGCCGGACGGCGTGCTCGACCTCCGGCAGGTCGGCCACCATCGCGGGCGCGAGCAGGCCCTGCGTCGAGACGTTCGGCCGCACCTCGCCCTCGACGACGAAGTCCACGCCCATGCGCACGATCCGGTCGGCGTGCTCGTGGTAGCGGTCGTAGCTGAGTTCGTCGCGGACGTAGAGCGCGATCAGCAGGCAGCACGCCAGCCCGACGGCCAGCCCGGCGACGTTCAGCCCGGCGTAGCCAGGGCGGCGGCGGAGGCTGCGGAAGGCGACGGTGAAGAGGTTCTTCAGCATGGGAGAAGGGACTGGGTTCGGCTCGGACTGCACAAGCGACATGCCGCGCCCGCGCCACGGGCCAAGCGGTGCAGTATGGCTGCACTAACCTACATATGTCTCTGGGGCGGGTGTGCGCTGGCGCACAGCGGTTGGGCGGCAGCGCGCATCACAGCCCGGGTCATCCGCCGTCATCTCCCGGCGAAGGGTCGGGCCTTCCACCGAGCGTGCCGTGAAAAGAGGCGGCTGCACCGCCTCGGCCCGGGCGGAGCTACTCCACGATCCGGTCGAAGGTGTCCGGGCTCGTCGAGTAGACGAAGAACCCGACGTTTCCGTCGTCGCCTCGCCCGAAGAACACCTCGCGCCTGCCGTCGCGCTCGACGAGCACATCGGCTTCGGTCGTCGGCAGATACACCTCGTCCCGAATCCGCAGACCGCCCTCCGCTTCGGCCACCTCCACGGGGTTCGAGCGGGGCCACGCGCCTTGGGCAAACTCGACTGCGGTGCACGTCCGGCAGTGGACGCCGTACGCATAGCTACCGAGGTACGGTGCCAGGTCCACCGATCCGTCCCGCAGCGCAGGCAGCGTGGGCGACGGCGGCGCTACCATGGTCTCGGCCACGAGCGCGTTGATGCGGTCGCCAAGTGTGACCGGGCCGCCGCCCGCCTCGGGATGTCGGTTGGTGACGATGAAGACCCCGGTGCGGGACTCGGGATAGACCGTGAGCGACGCCCAGTAGCCAAGCATGCCTCCGCCGTGCCCGAGTGTGCGTGGCTGCGCGCCGTCCGCCGGCGAGTCGCGCATCGACGACTCTCGGAGCCCGTGCGAGATACCGGGAAAGCGTGAGTGGGGGCGGAACTGCGGGGCGAGGACGGCTGCGGCGGCGGCCTCGCTGAACAGCCGTCCGTGCGCGTTCGCACCGCCGCCGGTCAGGGCTTCCAGCAGCCGCCCCATGTCGGCAGGTGTCGCGTCGACGGACGAGGCGGGCGTCGTCACGTAGACCTCGTAGGGCTGGGCGACGTACGCGCCGTCGATCCATCCGTAGCCCAGCGCGAGGTCGGGACGATGAGCGTCATCCACCTCGACGAACGAGCGCTCCATCCCGGCAGGTGCGAACAGCTCCTGTTGCATCGTCTCGGCGTAGGGGAGGCCGGTGGCTCGCGCGGCGACGAGTCCGGCGAGCGTGATACCGTAGGTGTCGTACCGGAAGCGCTGGCCGGGCGGTGTCACGCGGCGCAGCTTATCGCCTGCGAGGTACTCGGCGAGGCTTGGGCGGAGCGCCTTGCGGGCCTCCAGCGGGAGTTCAAAGCGGTAGACGTGCCGGTCGGGGCCGCCGATCTGATCGAAGCCGCCTGTGTGCGTGATGAGGTTACGCACGGTGACAGGATGAGCAGTCCCGCCCGCGTTGCGCATCAGCCCGTCGAAGTAGATCGACGCGTCGTCGTCGAGGCCAATCCGGCCCTGGTCGGCCAAGCGCGTGACAGCCAGCGCCGTCAGTGCCTTCGTGATTGAGCCGATGCGGAATAGGGTCCGGTCGGGATCAACGGGAGTCCCCGACTCGATGTCGGCTAGCCCGTAGCCCCGTTTGAAAACGGTCTGCCCCTCGCGGACGATGACCACCGCCGCACCGGGCAGATGGGTGGCCGCCATCTCCTCGCGCACGGTCTCGTCGAGGGTAGCGACCATGTTCAGGCCATCGGTCTGCGCCTGAGCAGCGCTGCACGAAGCAACCAGGATGAACGAGAGGATCGACAGCGCATGCATGAACGCCACCACAGTTGAGGAAACAGAGGTAGTACGGGGGACCAGGACCTATTCGTTGCGGAGCGCTCGGACGGGGTCCGCCGCCGCGGCGCGGTAGGCCTGCACGCCGACCGTGAGCGCGGCGAGCACGAGCGCCGCCGTCCCGGCGAAGACAAACGGCCACGCGCCGAGGTCGACGTGGAAGGTGAAGTCGGAGAGCCACGCCCGGGCACCGAGCCAGGCGAGCGGCAGCGCCACGAGGCACGCCACGAGCACGAGCGCCACGAACTCCCGCGACAGCAGCCCGACGAGGTTCGCCACGCTCGCGCCGAGGACCTTGCGCACGCCGACCTCCTTGCGCCGCCGCTCCGCCGCGTACGCCGCGAGGCCGAACAGCCCGAGGCACGCGATGAACGCTGCCACGGCTGCGAAGAGGTTGGCGAGCGTCCCGATCCGCTGCTCGCTCTCGTACATCTCGCCGTAGGTGGCGTCCATGAACGCGTAGTCGAACGGGACGCCCGGGCTGAACGCGGCGAAGGTCTCGCGGAGCGCAGCGATGGCCTCCTCGGTCTGGCCCGGCGCTGTCCGCACCGCGAGGAGCTGAAGGTTCTCCAGGCTCTGGTCGAGCAGGAGGATCGTCGGCTCGATGGGGTCGTAGAGCGAGGCCATGTGGAAGTCCTTCACGAGGCCGACGATCTGGCCGTCGCGCCCCCACATCGACAGGCGTTCGCCGACGGGCGTCTCCATCCCCATCACCCGCGCAGCCGCCTCGTTGACGACGAAGTTGGCCGAGTCCGCGCCGAAGGACCGGGAGAAGGTCCGGCCCGCCGCCATCTCCATCCGCATCGTCTCGGGGAAGCCGTAGTGCGTCTGGAGGACGTGGAAGAGCGGCTTGCTCTCGGGGGCCTTGCCGTCCCACTCGGGGTCGGTCGTGGAGGAGCCGATGCGGAACGGCTCCGAGTTGGAGACCGACACGCTGACGATGCCAGGCCGGGCGAGGAGTTCGCGGCGGAAGGCGTCGTACTGCTCGTGCGCCCCGCCTTCGAGCCGCATCGAGACCACGTTGGCGCGGTCGAGGCCCAGGTTCTTGGTCTGGATGAAGTCGATCTGCTGGTAGACCACGAACGTGCCGACGATCAGCAGAATCGACGCGGCGAACTGGAAGACGACGAGGCTCTTGCGGAGCAGGGCACTGCCGTGCGTGGTACCGCCGCTGCCGCGCAGCACCCCCGCCGGGTCGAAGCCCGAGAGCACGAGCGCCGGGTACGCGCCCGCCAGCAGCCCCGCCCCAACGGCAAGACCGACGAACCCCAGCCACATCCCGGTCCCGACCGACCCGAGCGTGACCTCTTTGCCGGCGACCTCGCTGAAGAGCGGCAAGAGCACCGCCACGACTGCCGCCGCCAGGGCGAGCGCGCCGAGGGCGGTCAGCACGGCCTCGGCGAGAAACTGCCCGACGAGCTTGCCGCGCGACGCGCCGAGCGTCTTCCGCACCCCGATCTCCCGCGCCCGCTGCGCCGAGCGTGCGGTCGCCAGGTTGGTGAAGTTGATGCACGCGATCAGGAGGAGGAACAGCGCGACTACCCCGAAGATGCGGACGTACTCGATCCGCCCACCTGCCTGCTCTCCGTCCTCGAACTGGTTGTACAGGTGCTGTTCGCCAAAGGGCTGGAGGAAAAGCGTGTTGCCTTCGCCCCCCTCGAAGTTGTCTGGGATGATGCGTTCGATCTTCGCGTTCACGGCGTCGCGGTCGGCCCCTGGCGTGAGGCGGACGTGGAGTTGCAGGCCGCTGTTGCCCCAGTGGTCGACCCACGCGTTGCGCTCGTAGTAGTCCCGGCTCGGGAGCACCCAGTCGAACTGGAGCGACGAGTAGGCCGGGACTTCGGCGGCGACGCCGGTGACCTGGAAGTCTCGCCGGTCGTCCACGCGGACCGTCTGGCCGATGACCCCGTCCGGCGACCGGTCCGGGAAGAGCACCGACGCGGCGCGCTCGGAGAGTACGATCCCGTCGGGCCGGTCGAGGGCCGTCGCTGGGTCGCCCGCCAGGAGGGGAAACGAGAACATCTCGAAGAACGAACTGTCGGCCCAGAGGCCTTCGTCGCGGAGCGCCACCTCGCCATGCGCGAGGACCGCGTCCCGCGGCCACGTCGTCCGTTCAGCGTACTCGACCTCCGGGAAGTCTGCTTCGAGCACGTCCGCGACGGGCTTCGTGACGGCGCTCCCGGTCAGAACGGGCGCGCCGGGCAGGGCCATGTGCCGCTTGACGATGTAGAGCCGGTCCCCGCCGGCGTGGAAGCGGTCGGTGCGCAGCTCATCCTGCATCCAGAGCAGGATAAAAAACGCACATGCCAGCCCGACCGCGAGGCCGAGGACGTTGAGTGCCGTGTAGCCCTTCTGGCGGCGGAAGAAGCGGAGGGCAGTTCTGAGATAGCTCGTCAGCATGGCGATAGCGTCTCGTGGGGGCAACCGGTCGGTTGCCCCTACTCGTTGCGGAGCGATTGGACGGGGTTGGCGGTGGCGGCGCGGAGGGCCTGCGTGCTGACGGTCAGGAGCGCGACCGCGAGCGCGATCCCGCCGGCGAGGAGGAAGACGCCCGGCCCCAGTTCGACCCGGTAGGCGAAGCCCTCCAGCCAGCGGCCCATCCCGAGCCACGCCAGCGGCACGGCGATCCCGAGCCCGGCGAGGACGAGGCGGACGAAGTCTCCGGCGAGGAGCGTGGCGATCTGGCCGGCGCTCGCGCCGAGGACCTTCCGCACGCCGATTTCCTTGCGCCGCCGCGCCGCCGCGTACGCCGCGAGGCCGAGCAGCCCGAGGCACGCGATGAAGACGGCGACGCCGGCGAAGAACCCGAACAGCTGGCCGAGTCGCGCCTCGGCCCGGTAGAGCCGGTCGAAGTCCTCGTCGAGGAAGGTGTAGTCGAAGGCGTAGCCCGGCGCGAAGGTCTCCCAGGTGGCGCGGACGTGGTTGAGCGTCGCGGGCAGGTCGGCGGGCCCCACCCGCATCGCGGCGTAGCTGAACCACGGGATATAGTTCAGCACGAGCGGCTCGACCTCCTCGTGGAGCGACTGGAAGTGGAAGTCCTCGACCACCCCGATGATCTGGCCCACCGGCCGTTCCCACGCCCGGAACGGCGCGCCGACAGCCTCCTCCGGCGTCAAGCCGAGCGTTGCGAGCGCGGTCTCGTTGAGGATGTACGCGTCGAGCGTATCGCTCGGGACGTCGTCTGAGAAGCCGCGCCCGGCGACCAGGTCGATCCCGAACACGTCCAGGTAGCCGGGACCGGCAGGCGCGGTGGCGAAGCCCTCGCCCTGCTCGCCTTCGCCGGCCTGGCCGGGCCAGTGGTAGCCCCGGGTCGTCCCCACGCGGCCCGGCAGGCCCCCCGCCTTCGCCACATGCATCACCCTCGGGCTGGCCTGGAGTTCTTGGGCGAAGGCGTCGAAGGTGTCCCAGACCGGTGCCGGCGGCCGGACGAAGAGCACCTGCTCCTTCTCGAACCCGAGGTCGCGGCTCTGCATGAACCGGAGCTGGTCGTAGATCGTCAGCGTGGCGACGAGCAGAAAGGCCGAGATCGCAAACTGGAACACGATCAGTCCTTTGCGCAGCCAGAGCGCGCCGCCGCGCGGGCCGGTCTCGCCCTTGAGCACGCGCGCCGGTCGGAACGCGGACAGGTAGAGCGCCGGGTAGCTCCCCGCCACCAGTCCTGCGCCCAGCCCGATCCCGACCAGCAGCAGCACCGTCCAGACCTGCCCCGGGTCGAACGTCACGGTGGCACCGATGGCTTCGCTGAAGAACGGCAGCGCCACGCTCGCCAGCGCCACGGCGAGGACGATCGCCAGCCCGCTCAGCAGCACCGACTCGCCGAGGAACTGCCCGGCGAGTTGCCGCCGGTAGGCCCCGACGGCCTTGCGCACGCCGACCTCGCGGGCGCGCTGGCCGGCGCGCGCCGTGGCCAGGTTCATGAAGTTGACGCACGCGATCAGCAGGATCAGCAGGCCCACCGCGCCGAACGTCCAGAGGTACGACGCGTCGCGGTGCGCGTTGGAGAAGTCGTACGTCAGGCCTGTGTTGAAGTAGATGTCGGCCAGCGGCTGGAGCGCGACCGCATAGCCCATCGCGGCCTCACCCTCCGGCTCGCCGAAGGCCTGCTCGCGCATGGCCGTGGTCATCTTCGCGTCGAGGGCGGCGCGGTCCACGCCGGGCTGCAGCAGGAGGTAGGTGCTGAAGTTGTAGTTCGAGAAGTCGGTCAGCGCCCCCTCGCCCACGATCGCCTCCAGCAGCAGAAACGAGCCGACGGCGTTGAAGGTGAAGCTGGAGTTGGCCGGCACGTCGGCCATCACGCCGGTCACCGTCAGCGTGTGCGCGTCGTACTGGAGCGCCTGCCCGACCGGGTTCGTCTCGCCGAAGAACGCCTCGGCCATGCTCTCGGTGAGGACGAGGCCGTACGGCTCGCCGAGCACCGTCGCGGGGTCGCCCTGGAGGAGGTCGAACGAGAAGGTCTGGAAGAAGCCCGAGTCGGCGAGGGCGAGGCCGCTGAGCTTGCGCACCGCACCGCCGGGGAGCCGGACGAACGGGCCGCGGTAGTTTTCGAGCCGGACCGCCTGCTCGACCTCCGGGAACGACGCCGCGACGAGGGGCGCAAAGCCCGCCGCCGTGTTGGCATAGCGTCCCTCCGCGTCCGCGTACGTGAGCCGGACAATCCGGTCGGCGTGTTCGTGGAAGCGGTCGACGCTGCGCTCGTGCTGGAGGAAGAGCACGATCAGGAAGCAGCACGCCAGCCCGAGGCCGAGGCCGCCGACGTTGAGGAGCGTGTAGCCCGGCCGCTTGCGCAGCGTGCGGAGGGCGACGATGAGGTAGTTCTTCAGCATATCGATAGCATTGCGTAGGGGCGCAGCATGCTGCGCCCTCACTCGTGGCGAAGCGACTGGACGGGGTTGGCCGTGGCAGCGCGGAAGGCCTGCCCGGCGACGGTGACGAGTGCGACCCCAAGCACGACCGCGCCGACGGCGGCGAAGCCGACCGGGCTCACCTCGATCCGGTAGGCGAAGCCCTCCAGCCACCGCTCGACGAGTACCCACGCCGCCGGCACGGCGACCACGAAGGCCACGCCGACGAGGACGGCGAGCTCGCGGGTGAGGAGTGTGACGAGCTGGTCCGTACGCGCGCCGAGAACCTTCCGCACGCCGAGCTCCTTCCGCCGCCGCGCCGCCATGAACGAAGCAAGGCCAATGAGCCCGAGCACCGCGACGAGCGCGGCGAGACCGGTGAGGACAGCGCTGAACGCGCCCGCTCGCCGCTCCTGCTCGTAGAGCGACGCGAGAGACTCGTCCACGAACGTCGGTGCGAACGGACGGTCCGGGACCGCCTCGGCCCACACCGTGCTCAGATCGTCCATCGTCTCGGCAAGCGCCGCCGTTTCGACGCGGACAACGGCGCTCGCCGCCCATGTGGCCTCGCGGCGGACGACAACGAAGAGCGGGCGGACCTCTTCGCGGAGCGGGAAGAGGTGCCAGTCTGGAAGTACGCCAGCAATCGTTTCAGGGTAGCCGTAGCGGCCTACGCCGTTTTCTGCCTCGGGCTCGGTGATCACGTCGCGGCCTACGGGGTTCGCATAGCCGAGGCGCTCTGCAGCCGTCTCGTTGATGAAGAACAGCTGCTCTCGACCGTCCGCCCCGAACGCGCCGAGGGCAGGCGCGTCGATACCGAGCGCGCCGAAGTAACCGAGATCCGCGCCCGTACTGTTCGCGTCGTCGTAGACCACATCGCTTGTGTCGGCACGGTAGGTAATACGGTTGAAGCCGGGGCCGGGGAGCGGACCCGTGCCGACGGCGCGAACGCTCGGAACGCGCTCCAACTCGGCGCGGAGCCGCTGGTAGGCCTCGACACCCGGCACGCCTTGGAGCGCGACCACGCCTTCGCGCTCGAACCCAAGGTCCTTCTCCGCCATGAACACGACCTGCTGGTGGATCACGACGGCCGTACCCGCAAGTCCGATGAGGAGCGCGAACTGCGCCACGACGAGTGCTTGCCGCAGCCGGACGCCGCCGAGCCGCCGTGCGACGGAGCCACGGAACAGCTCGGCCGCGCGGTGCCCGGATAGCACCAGCGCCGGATAGCTCGCCCCAACGAGACCGGTTGCAACTACGAGGCCCACGAGGTCGGGGAGAAAACCTGGCTGCACCAGCGCCAGGGGACTAATCTCGACGCCCATGAGCGTGTTGAACGCCGGGAGCGTTGCGAGCGCGAGGCCGAGCACGAGCGGGAAGCACACGAGCGCTGTCAGCGCACCCTCGGCGAGGAACTGACCGGCCACGCTCTCCCGCTGCGCCCCCATTGCCTTCCGTACGCCAATCTCGCGCCCGCGCCCCTCGTAGAGCGCCGCTGCGAGGTTCATGTAGTTCGTGCACGTCACGACGAGCAGGAGCGCAGCGATCACGGCGAAGAGCCGGAGGTAGCGCGGATCGCCCGGCGGCTCGGCTTCGTAGAGCGTTGGCTCGGCGAGGTGGATGCTCGTGACAGGCTGGAGCCGCTCGCCAGCGTGCAACGGATCGTCGGCGCGGTCAGGGCGCGTTCGGTAAAAGGCCGCCGTCACGAGCGGCACCACGGCAGCGGGATCGGTGCCGGGCGTAAGGCGGAGGTACGTGTAGGCACCCCATGAAGGAATTCGGTCGTGGAGAACGAGATCGTAGCGGAGGTGCTGTGTCGCCGGTGGTTCGGCGATCACGCCCGTTACCTCGTACTCGGTCGAGTCGCGCCGGATGGTCTGGCCGATCGCCGAGTCGTCGCCGAAGTAGCGCCGCGCCGTGACCTCGGTGAGGAGCGCCGTGCGGGGTCGGTCGAGCGCTGTCACCGGGTCGCCCGCGAGGAACGCCGGCCCGAAGAGGTCGAGGAACGCAGGCCCCGTGGCGGCGAAGAGTACGGCACCTTCAGCAAACTGCTCGCCGCTCGCCTCCACGAACCGCTCGCGCGTTTCGAGGTACACCGTGGCCGCCTGTTCGACCGCCGGGATCACCTGCAGCTCTGCGCTGAACTGCCGCTGCTCGTCCCACTCTGCTCTGGAGAACCCCTCGAACCCGATCGTCGAATACCAACTCGCGCGGTAGTTAGAGTTGAGGCGGTAGAGGTCCTCAGCGTGTGGGAGGTGCTGGTCGAACGAGCGCTCGTGGTGGAGAAACGCCGCGATGAGCGTCACACCGGCAAGCCCGAAGGTGAGTCCGGCTATGTTCAGAAACGCGTAGCCTCGGCGGCGGCGCAGCGTGCGGAGGGCGACGGTGAGGTAGTTCTTCAGCATATCGATAGCATTGCGTAGGGGCGCAGCATGCTGCGCCCTCACTCGTGGCGAAGCGACTGGACGGGGTCGGCCGAGGCGGCGCGGAAGGCTTGCCCGGCGACGGTGAGAAGGGCAACCGCGAGCGCCCCGGCAGCGACGGCGAGGAACAGCACCGGCCCCGGCTCGATCCGGTAGGCGAACCCGTCGAGCCAGCGCTGCATAGCGACGTACGCCAGCGGCGCGGCCAGCACCGACGCGAGGGCGACGAGGGCGAGGAAGTCGCGCGAGAGGAGCGCGACGAGGCCGGGCACGCTCGCGCCGAGCGTCTTGCGGATGCCGACCTCCTTCGTCCGCCGCTCGGCGGCGTACGTCGCCAGCCCGAAGAGCCCGAGGCACGCGATCACGAGGCCGAAGACGGCGAAGGCTCCGAGGATCGTCCCCGTCCGCTGCTCGGAGCGGTAGCGGGCGTCGAGGTTGTCGTCGAGGAAGGCGGCCTCGAAGGCGCGCTCCGGCTGCACGGCGGCGAACGCCTCGCCGAGCGCAGCCATCGTCGCGGCGGCATCGCCGGGGCGCACCTTCGCGAAGGCGTACCGCGCAGCCGAGAGGCCTGAGCCGCCCTCCGCGTCGGGGAAGCGGTCGGGGCTGAAGATGGACGGCGTGATCTCGTACTGGAACGACGCCGCGTGGAAGTCCTCGACCACGCCGACGACGCGGCCCCGGTGGTCCATGTAGGTGTTGCCGTTCTCGTAGTAGAACATCCGAAGCTCCTGCCCGAGCGCCTCCTCCGGCCTCCACCCCTGCGCCTCAGCGAACGCCTCGTTCACCACGAAGGCGCGCCCGTCGAAGGCGGAGTTGCCAAAGTTCTCCTCGCGCTCCACGGCCGTGCCTATGTCGGCCGGCGCGTCGGTCAGCATCCGGCCTGCGACGAGATCCACGCCGAAGAGCTCGAAGTAGCCGGTGCCCACCGACTGGTGCCGCGTCCGTCCGGCGTTGTCGTCGAGCCGCTCGATGGGCGTGTAGGGCGGGCGCTCGACGCCGGGGCTGTCGCCGAACCCGAAGCCCGGTGCCCGCTCGGCCGTCGTGACGGCGACCACACTCGGCTCCTGGCGCAGCCGCTCGGTGAGCACGTCGAGGTCGGCCCCTTTGCGCTGGATCACGACGACGTGGTCCTCGTCGAAGCCGAGGTCGGCCTGCTGGAGGTACTGGAGCTGCTGCCACGCGATCGCCGTCGCGGCGACGAGGGCGACGGAGAGCGTGAACTGGAAAAGCACGAGGCCCTGCCGCAGCCGCGCCGCGCCGCGCCCGCCGCTCTTGCCGCCCGCGAGCACCCGGGCCGGCCGGAACCGCGAGAGGTAGAGCGCCGGGTAGCTCCCGGCCAGCAGGCCCGTCACGAGCGTCACCCCGAGGACCCACGCCCACAGGGCCCCGTCGCCGAGGCGGAAGGCCAGGTCTCGCCCAGCGAGGTCGGCGAAGAACGGCAGCAGCAGGACCGCCACCGCGACCGCCACCGCGAGCGCGATCCCGCTCAGCAGCAGCGACTCGCCGAAGAACTGCCAGACCAGCTGCTCGCGCCGCGCGCCAAGCGTCTTCCGTACCCCGACCTCGCGCGCCCGCTCCGTCGCCCGCGCCGTGGCGAGGTTCATGAAGTTGACGCACGCCAAGAGCAGCACGAACAGCGCGACGAGGGCGAAGACGGCGACCGTCGCCGCGCTCCCGCCGGGCTGCCACTCGCCGCCGAGGCTGGAGCGGAGGTGGATGTCGGCAAGGGGCTGGAGCGCCGGGACGTACTGCTCGGCCTCGGCCGGGTCGCGGTGGCGGGCGATGAACGCCGGCATCTCCGCGTCGATGGCCGCCGCCGACGCGCCCTCGCGCAGCTTGACGTAGGTGTGCGCCCTCGGCCACCAATAACTCTGGAACTCGCCGTCCGTCGTGCCCCAGTACGCGAGCTTGAAGGTGTCAAGCGAGGTCATCAGGTCGAAGGCGAGGTGCGTCGTCGCCGGCGGGTCTTCGAGCACGCCCGCCACGGTGAGCGTCCGCCCGCCCGTCGTGACGGTCTCGCCGACGGGGTCGGCCTGTCCGAAGTATCGCCGGGCTGCGGTCTGCGTCAGGAAGACCTGGTCCGGCGTCCCGAGCGCGTCCGCGCTGCCTGCCACGAGCGGAAACGTGAGCACGTCGAACACCGACGGATCGGCGTAGACCAGCCGATCCCTCTCAAACGTCCGCTTCGCCTCGTCCTCGCCGACCTCAACCAGCACGTCCGAGCGGACGAGCCGGGCGAGCGCCTCGATCTGCAGGAAGTCTGCCCGGAGCGCGTTCCCCATCGCCCCGCCGACCCACGCCGTGCCCTCGGTCTGCTCGGCGTTCGTGTGCTGCACGACGCGGTAGACGCGGTCAGCGTCCTCGTGGTGGCGGTCGTAGGCCAGCTCGTGCCGGACGAACAGCCCGATCAGGAGGCAGCCGGCGAGGCCGAGGGCGAGGCCGGCGACGTTGAGCGCCGCGTAGCCCCTGCGGCGGCGGAGAGTGCGAAGCGCGATGGTGAGATAGTTCTTCAGCATAGGAACGATGTCTCGTGGGGGTGCAGCATGCTGCGCTCTTACTCGTAACGAAGCGCCTTGACGGGGTCGACGGAGGCGGCGCGGAGGGCCTGCCCGGACACGGCTAACAGGGCGACGGCGACGGCGAGCACGCCCGCACCCAGAAACAGCCCAGGGCCGAGTTCGATCCGGTAGGCGAAGGCGTCGAGCCACCGGCTCATCAGGAGGTACGCCACCGGCGCAGCCACGACGAGCGAGACGAGGACGAGCTTCAGGAAGTCCTTCGACAGCAGCCCGACCAGGCTCCCGACCGAGGCCCCGAGCGCCTTGCGGATGCCGACCTCCTTCGTCCGCCGCTGCGCCGTGAACGCGGCCAGCCCGAACAGCCCGAGGCACGCGATGAAGAGGGCAACGAGTGTGAAGGCGATGACGCCCTCGCCCAGCCTACGCTCGTCCGCGTAGAGCCGGTCGAAGCGCTCGTCGAGGAACTGGTACTCGAACGGGTAGACCGAGAACGTCTGCCACGACGCGCCGATGGCATCGAGGGTCTCGGGCATCCGCTCGGGACGGATGCGGACCGCGAGGTGGCGGATCCAGGCGTCGGACCGCACGAGCATCAGCGGCTCGATGGGCCGGTGCATCGAGTGCAGGTGGAAGTCCCGCACCACACCGATCACGGTGTACCCGTCGCGGCCTCTGTACTCGTTGCCGAGGGTCCGGCCTACGGCGTCTGCGGGCGTCCAGCCGAGCGCGCGCACCGCGGTCTCGTTGAGGATGACCGTGACCACGGTGTCGGTCGGCACGTCCGAGGTGAAGGGGCGGCCCGCGACGAGCGCCATGTCGTAAAGCTCGAGGAAGTCCGAGTCCGCCTGGGTCTGGTAGATGTAGAAGTCGTCGCCCGAACCCTCGCGGCCGGTCCACGAGGACAGGATGGTCTGCGACCCCACGGTCGTCGGCAGGTGCGACGAGGCCGCCACGCCAACGACGCCGGGGAGGCGCTCGACCTCCTGCTTGAACGACCATACGCTCCGGCCCGTGTCGGGGGCGTCTGCGTCAAGGTCGCGCGCGTCGAGGGCGACGATGTGCTCGCGCTCGAACCCGAGCGGGCGGCTCTGGACGAAGTCGAGCTGCCGGTAGATCACGAGGCTCCCGATCACGAGGACGAGCGCCGAGGCGTACTGCCCCACGACCAGCAGCGAGCGCAGCCGGAGCCGACCCGCCGGGAGCAGGTTCAGCCCCTTCAGCACCCGCGTCGGCTGCATCCCCGTCAGCACGACGGCCGGGTACAGGCCCGCTGCGAGGCCCACCACCACCGCCAGGCCGGCGAGCGCGAAGAGCGACGGCGCGCTGAAGACCACCGGCCCGAGGTCGCGCTCCATCCACGACTCGAACAGCGGGAGCGCCAGCCACGCCAGCCCCAGCCCGAGGCCGAGCGCCGCGAGCGCCGTCAGCACCGACTCGGCCAGGTGCTGCGTCATGATCTGCCCGCGCGTCGCCCCAGCCACCTTCCGCATCCCGACCTCGCGCGCACGCTGCGCAGAGCGGGCCACGGCGAGGTTGGTATAGTTGACGCAGGCGAGGAGCAGGATCACGAGTGCGATCGCCGAGAACAGCGCCACCAGCCGGGCGTCGCCCTGTTCCGCCGGGTCGAAGTTGAGGTCGGAGCGCAGGTGGATGGTGCCCAGCGGTTGGGCGTAGAGCCGCGTCGGCTCCTCGCCCTCGTCCAGCTCCTCGCGCGGACCGTAGATCGCCCCGACCCGCTCGTCAAAGGCTGCCGTCGTCACGTCCGGGCGGAGCACGGCGTAGGAGTAGAACCCGCTGTTGACCCAGTTGTCCTCGTTCCGCCGGTAGTCCGGGCTGCCGCCCAGCGCGCGGAGGTAGCTGAACTGGAGGTGCGAGTTCGCGGGCACGTCGGCCGCGATGCCGGTGACGGTGTAGGTGTAGAGGCTGTCGAAGAACGAGACCTCCATCGCCTCGCCGAGCGGGTCGGCGGTGCCGAAGAGTTTCTGCGCGAGGGTCTCGGTCAGCACCAGGCCCTCGGGGTCGGCGAGGGCCGTCTGCGGGTCGCCGCGCAGGAGGGGGAAGCTGAAGACCTCGAAGAAATGGCCGTCGGTCCAGAGGCCGTCCTCGATCAGCCGCTGCTCGCCCGCGATCAGGAGCGTGTTCGGGTTGCTGCCGAGCGTCGCCGCGGCCTCGACCTCCGGGGCCTCCTCGCGGAGCGCCCGCCCGAGCGAGGCCGGCGTGACGGCGAACCGGTCGCGTCCCATAAACGCGCTGCCCGGCTGCTGCTGAACGACGCGGACAGTCCGGTCGCCCCGCTCGTGGAAGTCGTCGAAGGACTGCTCCAGGCGGACATACCCGAAGATGAGCGCGGCGCACGCGAGGCCGACCGCGAGACCCGCGACGTTGATGAAGGCGTAGCCCTTCTCGCGGCGGAAGGCACGGAGGGCGGTCAGGAAGTAGTTCCTCAGCATGGCAGTAGGGAAGTAGAGGTCCCCGCACCAGCACAAGCGCGGTGCCACCTGGATCGGCACGCCCTTGCGTGCCCCGTGCGCAGAAACTGGACGAGGACACTGTGCGCCAACGCACACCGGCTGTGCGTCAGCGCGCAGCCTCCAGCCCGCGCTACTCGTAGCGGAGCGCCCGGACCGGGTCAGCGGTAGCAGCGCGGAGCGCCTGCACGCCGACCGTCGCGAGGGCAACGACAAGCGCGAGACCCCCGGCGACGAGGAACAGCCCCGGCCCGAGGCCGATGCGGTAGGCGAACCCATCGAGCCACCGGCTTGCCACCCACCACGCCACGGGTGCAGCCGCGACGGCACCGGTCAGCATGAGCTTCGCAAAGTCCGTCGAGAGGAGGCGGACGATGCTCCCCGCCGTAGCCCCGAGCGCCTTGCGGATCCCGATCTCCTTCGTCCGCTGCTCCGCCGCGAACGCGGCCAGCCCCAGTAGCCCGAGGCAGGCGATGAACACGGCAAACCCGGCGAAGAGGCCGACGGCGCGGCCGAGGCGCAGGTCGCGCTCGTACTGCGCCTGGATTCGCGCGTCCAAGAAGGTCGCCTCGAACGGGTGGTTCGGCAGCACGCTCTGCCACGCCGTTTCGAGCCGCTGAAGCTGGTCCGCCGTCGCCCCCGGCGCGAGCTTGACGAGGACATCCGAGACCACGTAGAGTTCGGCTACGTCGACGGAGCGCGCCGAGAAGTACACCGCCGCTGGGATGCGCGTCCGCAGCGACCCGTGGTGGAAGTCGGGCACGACCGCCGCCACCGTCCCGGTCAGGCCCGGGTTGTTCGCCTCGTTGCCCGGCTCGACGATCCGCACGGCCTGCCCGACGGCGGCCTCTCCCAGCCCGAGTGCTGTGGCGGCCGTCTCGTTGAGTACGAGCGCCCGGTCCGATGCGGTCTCCTGAGCCTCCCACGCCGGGAGGCGTCCGGCCGTGGCCCCGATGTCCATCATCTCGAAGAACCCGGGGGCGGCGGCCTGCGTGCTGACGGGCACGTCGTGCCGGCTCTCCCGGCGCACCACGAGGCCGGTCCGCACCTCCTGAAGGCCCGGCGTCCCGTTCACGCCCGATACGGCGAGGACGCCCGGCTGTGCCGAGAGCGCCTCGCGCAGTGGCTCGAAGCTGCGCCGCGCCCCGTCCGCCGAGATCGTCACGATACGCTCCTGATCGAAGCCGAGGTCGAGCGAGCGCACATGGTCGAGCTGCTGGTAGATGACGAGTGCCACGATCACGAGCGCAACGGAGGTGCCGAACTGGAAGACGACGAGGCCGGAGCGCAGCCGCGCCGCGCCGAACCCTCCGCCCGTGCGGCCCCGGATCGCCTCTGCCGGTTGCTGCCCGGCGAGGAAGAGGGCCGGGTAGCCGCCTGCGACGAGTCCCGTCAGCACGACGATCCCCACCAGGGCTAGGGCTACGAGCCCCCCGGGGGCGGCCACATCCAGCGGGTGCCCGACCACCGTGTCTAGGTAGGGTCGTACCGTCACCACGAGCCCCAGCGCCACGAGCAGGCCACCTCCCGCCAGAAGCAGCGAATCGGTGAGGGATTGCGCGGCGAGTTGGGAGCGCTGGGCGCCCATCGCCTTGCGGACGCCCACGTCTTTCATGCGGGCCACGGCCCGGACGAGAGCGAGATTCGTGAAGTTGGCACAGGCCAGGAGCAGCACGATGAGCGCGATCCCGGCCAGCCCGTACACCAGCGTCCTCGATCCGCCCACGCCCGCCTCGCCCCGCTCCTGGGGGTGCAGGTAGATATCCGCGAGGGGCTGCAGCCGTAGCGCGGGCGCTTCGGAGGCGTCGGCTTCCAGCCGTTCGACGAGCGCCGTCGTGGTCTGCGCCGCGGTCTCCGCCCGGTCGGTCCCGTCGGCCAGCACGGCGTAGGTGTAGAGGCCCGGCCAGCCGAGTTGGCTGAGCGGACCGTACTGACGTTCCATCGTGAGCGTCGAGGAGAGCACGCTTAGCGTGAGGTGGGAGCGGCCGGGCGCATCCGCCAGCACACCGGTCACGACGAGGGGGATCTGGTCGGGGTCGCTGTACTCGTCGTACATCCAGACCGTCCGGCCAATGGGGTCGGCGTCGCCGAAGTACTTTTCGGCCGTCGCCTCGGTGAGCACGGCGGTCCCCGGCTCCGCGAGCGCCGTCGCGGGATCGCCGGACGCGAGGCGGAACGAGAACACCTCGAAGAACGACGGGTCGGCGTAGGCGAACTGCGGCTCGTCGAACGGCCCCCGGCTCTTGCTGCCGAGAGGTTGCCCTGCGCCTGCCGACGGGTCGCCGACCGAGATCGTCCGCTCCCACGGCACCAGCCGAGCGGTCGCCTCGACCCCGGCCGCGCTCGCTTCGAGCAGGGCCGCGTGCGCGCCGCCCGTCTTCGCGGTGCTGCCCGATGGCGTGTCCTGCACGACCCGAACGATGCGGTCGGCCTTCGCGTGGAAGCCGTCCACGGCGAGTTCGCCCCAGACGTAGAGCCCCATGAGCAGGCAGCCCGCCAGCCCGATCCCGAGGCCGGCGACGTTGATGGTGCCGTAGAGCCTCTGCTTGCGCAGCGTGCGGAGGGCGACCTTGAGATAGTTCTTAAGCATGGAGAGAAGAGGTCTGTAGGGGTTTGATTAATCAAACCCCTACTCGTAGCGGAGCGATTCGACCGGGTCGGCGAGCGCGGCCCGCGCAGCCTGGTAGCCCACCGTCACCAGCGCGACGGCGAGCGCCAGGCCGCCCGCCAGCACGAACAGCCCCAGCCTGAGGTCGATCCGGTAGGCGAAGGCCTCCAGCCAGCGCTGCATGGCGAGGTACGCCACCGGCACCGCCAGGGCGAAGGCGACGAGGACGAGGACGACGAAGTCCTTCGAGAGCAGTGCCACGATGTGGGCGACACTCGCGCCGAGGACCTTGCGCACGCCGATCTCCTTCGTCCGCCGCTGCGCGGTGTAGGCCGCCAGCCCGAACAGCCCGAGGCAGCCGATCAGCACCGCGAGGCCGGCGAACACCCCGAACAGCGCCGACAGCCGTTCCTCGGTGCGGTACTGCGCCGCGAGGTTGTCGGCGAGGAACGAGTAGGCGAACGGCAGGTCCGAGAAGCGGTCCCACCGTGCGTCGATCTGTTCGAGCGTGGCCGGCACCCGGTCGGGCGCCAGGCGGACGGCGACGTAGCGCGGGTCCCGGAGCGGCCCGAAGAGGACCAGGGGGTAGACCTCTGCGTGCAGCGAGCGGTAGTGGAAATCTTCAGTCACGCCGGCTACCCGGTACGGCCGGTCGCTGCGCTCGTCGCGCATCAAGGTCTGGCCCAGCGCCTCCTCCGGCGACCAGCCGTAGTCGCGCGCGGCGGCCTCGTTGATCAGCACCGAGAACGAGTCCGTCGCCAGGCTCCGCGACAGGCTGCGCCCGGCCACGATCTCGATGCCGAACAGGTCGGTGTAGTCGAAGTCGACGAACGAGTAGTCGAGGTTGTGCGCCTCGCCGCCCGGCTCCATCGCCGGCCACATCGAGTTCATAAAGAGCCTCCCCGGCACCGAGAAGCCGGACGTGACGCCCTCGACCCCCGGCAACGCCGCGATCTCGTCTTCGAACGCCGCCCGCCGTCCGTCGAGCGTCTCCACCTCCTCGATCAGCAGCACGTTCGCCTGATCGAAGCCGAGGCCCTGGCTCTGCATAAAGTCGAGCTGGCTGAAGACGATGGCCGTGCCTGCCAGGAGCGCGATCGAGAGCGCGAACTGGAAGACCACGAGGCCCTGGCGCAGCCGGTGGCCGCCGCGCCCGTCGCGCCCCGCACCTTTGAGGACGCGCGCCGGCCGGTAACCGCTCAGCACGAACGCCGGGTAGCCGCCCGCCAGCAGGCCCACCGCCAGCGCCAGCGCGACAGTCCACAGCGCCTGCGGTCCGCCGAGGACAGCGCCCAGGCTCAGCGCCTTGCCCGAAAGCTGTTCGAGGAAGGGCAGGCATAGGCTGCTCAGGCCCAGGGCCAGCACGAGCGCGCCCAGGCTCAGCAGGACCGACTCGCTCAGGAACTGCCGCACGAGCTGCCCCCGGCTTGCCCCCAGCGTCTTGCGCATCCCGACCTCCTTCGCCCGCTCCGCCGACCGCGCCGTGGCGAGGTTCACGAAGTTGATCCCGGCCAGCAGCAGGATGAAGACAGCCAGCGCCGCGAAGATGAATACGTAGAGCACGTTGCCGCTCGACTCGATCTCAACCGGGACGCCGTGCCCGAGGTGGATGCCGGTGATCGGCTGGAGGTGCGGGATGAACGCGTCGCCGCCCCCGATCATGGCCGCCTCGCGCTCGTTCCGGGCCTGCGTATGGGGCTGGATGACCTCGGCGATCTGGGCGAGGGCGGCACCGGCCGGCTGCCCGTCACGGAGCCGCACGTAGGTCGCGTAGTTGTTATAGCCCCACCCCATGTCCGTCGTCCCGAGCGGCGCGACGAAATCGAACTGCAGGTGCGAGTTGGCGGGCGCGTTCGCCGCCACCGCCGTCACCTCCAGGTCCTCGCCCCCGACGCGCAGCGTTTGCCCGAGCGGATCGGTACCGGGGAAATACTTCGCTGCCATCGCTTCCGTGAGGACGACCGTGCCGGGCTGGCCGAGCCGGGCTTCGCCGCGCAGAGTCGGGAACGAGAACACGTCGAAGAACGCGGCATCGGCCCGGAGGACGTCCGGCTCGACGAACGTCGACGTGCCGCGCTCGACGACGGGCGCGGTCCGAAGCACGCGCACCGCCAGGTCGACGGCGGCGACCCCGTCCTCCAGCGCGGGGGCCAGCGCGGACGGCGTTGTCCCGATTGTGGCCTGGAGGTCGGGAATGTCGAACTCGCGGAGGACGCGGTACGTCCGGTCGGCGTCGGCGTGGAAGCGGTCGTAGCTCAGTTCGTCCTGCACCCACAGCGCGATCAGCAGGCACGCCGCCATCCCGACCGCGAGGCCGACGATGGTGATCGCCGTCGTGCCGGGCTGCTGGCGCAGTGCGCGGAGGGCGGTCTTGAGGTAGTTCTTCCACATGGCAGGCGGAGCGCCGGTCAGACGCGTTACTCTCCCGAGCGCTCGGCTTGCCAGGACTGGAGCAGGTCGCGGTCGGGCGAGTACGTCACGCCCTCCAGGCGGCCGTCGACGAGGCGACCCGTGGTGACGTAGCGCGACGAGCGGTCCATCGTCACAAAAGCGAAGACGACCCCATCTTGCCCCAGACTCACCCGGCCGAACTGCACCGCCGATCCGTAGAACACGCCGGCCAGCGCGCCGTCGGCCACGGAGGAGATGATGAGCTCCTGGTAGTACGGCTCGGCGTCGGGGGTCGGGCGGAGGTCCACCTGCCACGTCCCGACCAGGTCGTCGGTGAGTGCGAGCGGCTCGTCGGTCGGGGCGACGGTTGTGAGCGGGGCGAGGAGCGCGAGGACAGCGAGGAGGGTTTTCATGGCCCAGGCGGTTAGGTGACTGGTTACGAGGGGTTCTGCTCGTTCTGCTGGGGACTCGGGTCGCTCTGCTGGTGCGGGAGCGCGTACTCCTTCTCCATAAAGTGCTCGCTCACCACCTGCCCGTCGAAGAGGTTGATGACCCGGTGCGCGAACTCGGCGTCGGCCGGGGAGTGCGTCACCATGACGATCGTCGCCCCGGCCTCGTTGAGTTCGGAGAGCAGCTTCATCACCTCGTCGCCGTTGGTCGAGTCGAGGTTGCCCGTCGGCTCGTCGGCGAGGATGAGCTGGGGGCTGGCGACGACGGCGCGGGCGATGGCGACGCGCTGCTGCTGGCCGCCGGAGAGCTGCTGCGGGAAGTGGTCCCGCCGGTGCGCCATCCCGACCCGGTCGAGCGCGGCCTCGGTCCGCTCCTTGCGCTCCTTCGACGAGATCGAGAGGTAGAGCAGCGGGAGCTCGACGTTTTCGTAGACCGTCAGCTCGTCGATCAGGTTGAAGCTCTGGAAGACGAACCCGAGCGTGCCCCGGCGGAGGTCGGCCCGGCGGCGCTCGCCTGCGCCCGAGACGTCGGTGCCGTCGAAGACGAACTGCCCGCCCGAGGGCTGGTCCAAGAGGCCGAGGATGTTGAGCAGCGTCGACTTGCCGCAGCCCGAGGGCCCCATGATCGCGATGAACTCGCCGGTCTTGATGTCGAGCGTGACGTTCGCGAGCGCCGTCGTCTCGACCTCGTCGGTCGTGTAGACCTTGCGCAGCCCTTCGGTGCGGATCAGCGGCCGGCGGTCGGAGATGTCGATGTGGGTCATGGGTATCGGGTTGGATGGGTGGCGTAGGGGCACACCGGCGGTGTGGCCCTACAAACGTTCATTTCAGCACGAGGCGGTCGGCGTCGCCGAAGGTGTCGTAGCCCGAGGTGACGACGCGGTCGCCGGGCTGGAGGCCCTCGGCGACCTCGAAGAACTGTGGGTTCTGGCGGCCGAGGCGGATCGGGCGCTGCACGGCCTCGCCGCCGCCGCCGGTGAGGACGTAGACCCAGTTGCCGCCCGTCGTCGTGAAGAAGCCGCCGCGCGGGAGCAGGAGCGCCTCGGCCGACTCGCCGAGCTCGAGGCGGATGCGGAGGCTCTGGCCGCGCCGCACGTCCGGCACAGCGCCGGCGAACTCCATGTCCACCTCGAACCGTCCGTTCACGACTTCGGGAAAGACTTTCGCGACGTCGAGCGTGTAGGTTGCGCCGCTGACGGTCACCTGCCCGCGCTGGCCCGGCGCGACGCGGGCGATGTAGTGCTCGTCGATCGGCACGCGGACCTTGACCCCGTCGAGGTCGTCGATCTGCCCGATCCGGGACCCGGCCGGGCGGCTCGCCCCGATTTCGGCATCGAGCGCCGAGAGTTGGCCCGCGATCGGGGCGCGGACGACGAGGTTGTCCATCGCCTGCTGGACGAGCGCGAGGTTCTGCTGGAGCCGGGCGAGCTGGCCGCTCATCTGGGCGAGCTGGAGTGCGCGCGCGAGCGAGTCCTGGCGGTAGCCCTGCCGCGTCAGTTCGAGGCGCTGCTGCGTGTACTCGTACTCGTCGCGGACCTCCTCGAACTCCCGCTCGGCGATCACGCGCTGGCTGAAGAGGTCGCGGTTGCGCTCGTACTCGCGGCGCAGCCGGGTGCGGTCGTACTCGAGCTGGGTGAGCTGCTGGCGGAGGTTGAGTTCGTTCTGGTCGAGGGCGAGGCGGGTGTTGCGGATGTTGTTGATCTGCTCGGTGAGCTGCGCCTCGTTGCCGAGCGTCTGGAGCGTCAGGTTGTCGTTCGAGAGCCGGACGAGCGGCTGGCCCGCCTGGACGACCGCCCCCTCTTCGGCGTACCGCTCCTGGACCTGCCCGCCGACGACGGCGTCGAGGTAGATCGTCCGGATCGGGAGCGCGGAGCCGGTGACGGAGACATACTCCTGGAACGTCCCGCGCTCGACGGTCGAGATCGTCAGCCGGTCGGCCTCGACGTTGTAGCGCCGCCCGCCGCGCTGCGAAAGGAAGGCCCACGCGACGAGTGCAACGAGCGCGAGCACCCCAGCGACGAGCGCGATCCGCTTCGGCGTCCACGTCTTCTTCTCGACGCGGCGGTCCACCCCCTCACCGCCACCGGAGCGCGAACCGATGGGCTGGGAGAGGATACCGTTTTGCGACGCAGAGGTCGTCGGTTTCGAGGTCCGGTCGTCGGGCATGAGTGGGAAGCAGGAAGGCGGAGTGATGGAATATCGAATGGCAACGGGTATGCCAGGCCCGGCACCTCCCCTATTCTACCACATCGCCCCTATTTTCGCTCTCGGACTGTGCGCTCCCGCACACCGACCGTGCGCCAGCGCCCACCGCACGCCCTGCCGCTGCGGCGTGCCGATGCCTCAGCGCGAAGGCACAGCGTTGGTGCATGACCCGGACGGGGTGCCACAGTCAGGGCGAACGCCGTTCGCCCCTACGGTACCCGTCTGTCTACCGTCTCACCGTCCGCCGTCTCACCGTCTCACCGTCCACCGACCGTGTCCCCTCGCGCCCTCATCATCGACGACAACGAGGACATCCTCACCGCCGTCCGCCTCCTCCTCGGCGGGCGCGGCTTCGACGTCACCACGGCGACCTCGCCCGACGCGCTCCCGGCGCTCCTCCGCGAGGAGGCCTTCGACGCGATCCTGCTCGACATGAACTTCCAGCGCGACGCCTCGTCCGGCAAAGAAGGCCTGCACTGGCTCGACCGCATCCTGACGTTCGACCCGGCGGCGGCGGTCGTGATGATTACGGCCTACGGCGACGTGGACCTCGCGGTGCGGGCGATGAAGCGCGGGGCCCTCGACTTCGTGACGAAGCCGTGGCAGAACGAGAAGCTCGTCGCCACGATCTCGGCGGCGGCCCGGCTCCGGCGGACGCGCGCCGAGGCGGAGCGACTCCGCGCCCAGCGCGACGCCCTCGGCGACGACCTCGACGGCCGGCTCGGCGAGATCATCGGCCAGAGCGCGGCGATGCAGGCCGTCTTCGAGACCGTCCGCAAGGTCGCCCCGACGAACGCCAATGTCCTCATCCTCGGCGAGAACGGGACCGGCAAGGAGCTCGTCGCCCGCGCCCTCCACCGCTTCTCAGGCCGCGCCGACGAGGTCTTCGTCGGGGTCGACCTCGGCGCGCTCTCGGAGAGCCTGTTCGAGAGCGAGCTCTTTGGCCACGTCAAGGGGGCCTTCACCGGGGCCGACGACGACCGGGCGGGCCGCTTCGAGGTGGCAACGGGCGGGACGCTCTTCCTCGACGAGATCGGCAACATCCCGCCGGTGCAGCAGCAGAAGCTCCTCACCGTACTCCAGCAGCGCGAAGTCACGCGCGTCGGCTCTGCGGCGGCGCGGCCGGTCGACATCCGCCTCGTCTCGGCAACGAACCGGCCGATCTACGAGTCGGTCCGGGAGGGCACGTTCCGGCAGGACCTCCTCTACCGGATCAACACGGTCGAGGTCCGGCTCCCGCCGCTGCGCGAGCGCGACGGCGACCTCGGCCTCCTCGCCGAGCACTTCGCCGGAGTCTACGCCCGGAAGTACGACAAGCCGGTCGCCGGACTGTCCGAGGCGGCCCTTGAGAAGATGGAGGGCTACACCTGGCCCGGCAACGTCCGTGAACTCCAGCACACCGTCGAGCGCGCCGTGATCCTCTCCGACACGTCGACGCTTCAGCCGGCCGACCTGATGTTCTCCGCCCCGTCCGACGACAGCCTCGACGCCGAGCGCGGCGAGGCGCTCTTGGCCTTGGAGTCGTTCGACCTCGAAGCCGTCGAGCGCGAGGTGATCCGCAAGGCGCTCTCGAAGCACGGCGGCAACATCAGCCGCGCCGCCGAGGCCCTCGGCCTGACGCGCAAGTCGCTCTACCGCCGGATCGAGAAGTACGGGCTTTGAAGGAGGATAGAGGGTCGAAGATGGAGGATCGCTGGTGAGCACCGACGGTGGCTCTGCGCTCGGGATTGCTTTCCCATCTTCTATCCTCTACTCTCTATCCTCATTCGCCATCATCTCTTCAGCGCAAATCCGGTAACCTCGCCATGACGGCCCCTCCCAGGCTCCGCCGGTTGCTCCGCCGCTACCGCGTCCAGCTCGCGCTCCGCCTCGTGGCGCTGTGCGCGACGGTGGGAGCGGCGGTGTGGCTCGCCGCTGCGGGGCCGGCGACGTGGATCGGGGTGACGGTGCTCGCGGTGCTCGCCGGGCTGTGGCAGGCCTGGGCGCTCGTCCGCTACACCGAGCGCACGCCGCGCGACCTCCTCCGCTTCCTGGAAGCGATCCGCTACGACGACCTCTCGCTGACGGTCCCGGCGCGCGGCCAGGGGCCGATGTTCGAGGCCATCGCCGACCGCTTCGCCGAGGTCTCCGACGCTTTCCGGCAGCTTCGCACCGAGCGCGAGGAGCAGGCGCAGGTGCTCCAGACCGTCGTCCGGCACGTCGGCGTGTCGCTGATCGCGTTTCGGGCGGACGGCGAGGTGATCCTCTTCAACCGGGCAGCGAAGCGGCTCCTCGGGCGGCCCCGCCTCCGGCACGTCAGCGGCCTCGCCCCGCTCGGCTCGCGGCTCGTGGAGACGCTGCCCGCCCTCGGCTCCGGCGAGCGCACTCTCGTCCGTGTCGAGCGCAGCGACCGCGTGCTCGACCTCGCCGTCCACGCCGCGCAGTTCCGTCTCGCCGGCGAGCCCCACACGCTCGTCTCGCTCCAGGACATCCGCAGCGAGCTCGAAGAGAAGGAGATGGAGGCATGGCAGCAACTCACGCGCGTACTCACCCACGAGATCGTCAACTCGGTCGCGCCGATTGCCTCGCTCGCGGCGACGGCCAACCAACTCCTGCACCGCAACGGAGAAGCCGAGGTGCCGCTCGGCGACGCCCGCGAGGCGCTCCAGACCATCGAGCGGCGGAGCCAGGGGCTGATCCACTTCGTCGAGTCCTACCGCAGCCTCACCAAGATCCCGAAGCCAACCTTCGCGCTCTTCCCCATTGCCGACCTCTTCGCCAACGTGCGGACGCTCCTGCGGACCTCGATGGCCGAGCAGGGCGTCGCGCTCGTGGTCGAGGTCGTCCCCCCGACGCTGGAGCTGGCCGCCGACGAGGAGCTGATCGAGCAGGTGCTGATCAACCTCCTGCTCAACGCGATGCAGGCGCTCGCCGGGCAGCCCGACGCCCGCATCACGCTCCGGGCCCGCGTCGGCGAGACAGGGCAGGTGATGATCGAGGTGCAGGACAACGGGCCAGGGATCGAGCCCGAGGCGCGCGAGCGCATCTTCGTCCCGTTCTTCACCACCAAGACGACGGGCAGCGGGATCGGCCTCAGCCTGAGCCGTCAGATCCTCCGGCTCCACGGCGGCACGCTCACCGTCCGCTCCGAGCCGGGCATCGAGACCGCCTTCATCCTCCGCTTCTGAGCGTCCGAGTGAAGCTGAGGTAGACTGCGGGCGATACGCGCTACATCGAGCGCCGTGAAACGCCGTGAAACGTTCTGCGACCCCAGCGTATACTTCCGCCATGACGCCTGCCCCGGACATATCGCTCGACCGAGAGAAGCTGAAGGCGCTCGTGCACTACGTCTGCCACCGTGCCCCGGAGGACCGGCTGGGCAAGACGAAGCTGAACAAGATTCTCTACTACTCGGACATCGAGGCCTACGTCGCGCTCGGCGCACCGATCACGGGCGAGGTCTACGTCAAGCACCAATACGGCCCCGTCTCGGCTCACATCGACGAGGTGCTGGAAGAGTTGAAGGCGGAGCAGGCGCTCGCCATCGCCGAGGCATCAGGCTTCCACGTCTACTCCGGGCAGCGGTACCGGCAGTACCGCTACGTCTCACTGCGCCGCCCGAGCGTCCAGTCGTTTACGGCAGACGAGATCGCGATTGTGGAGGAGACCCTGGACGACATCTGCCAGAACTACACGGCGCGCGAGATCAGCGAAGCCTCGCACGGGCTGGTCTGGCAGAGCGCCCGGATCGGGGAGGAGCTACCCTACTACACAGCGTTCAGTCACTTCGTCGGGGAGATCAACCCGGACGACGTGCGCTGGGCAGACCAGCATCTTGCGAGCCGGAGGTAGGGGTGGACCCGTTCCCCGACCTCGGCGACGACGCGACCGGCCCGCCGCGCTCGGTGGTCTACGAAGAGGTCGCCGCACACCACGTCGACGAGCAAGCCGAGCGCTACCCGCGCTTGCCTAGCATTATGCAGTAGGTGGAGTGGCAACTCGCGCGGAACCCCGGTAACCGCTACGCCGAGCAGATGCCCTTCCCGAACGCCGACACCTGGCTGTTCAAGATCGGGCCCTACCCGTCGCTCGGTATCCCGGCTGTCCTCACGCTCTACCGCTTCAACGAAGCGCAGGTGACGATCTGGGACGTGCGCGTCTCCGACAGATGAGAAGCGATATGCTCCACCCCGACCTCGCCGGCGTTCGCGGCCTGCTCCTCGACCTCGACGGGACACTGTACGCCTCTGGTGCTCCCATCCCTGGGGCCATCGAGACGGTGCGAGCGCTGGCCGAGGCGGGCATCCCGTTTCGCTACGTCACGAACACCACCTCGCGCTGCCGCGCCGACGTGGCGGCGAAGCTGGACGCCTTCGGGTTTCCCTCTAGCGAGGCGCTCATCGTCAGCCCGCCCCACGCGGCGGCGAGGCTCCTCCGCGAGCGCGGCGCGAGCGCCCACCTCCTCGTCCCCGACGCGACGCGGCCCGACTTCGACGGCATTCCGACGAGCGACGAGTCGCCGGACGCCGTCGTGCTTGGCGATCTCGGGACGAACTGGACGTTCGAGGCCCTGAACCGCGCGTTCCGACTGGTCCATGCCGGGGCCGACCTCGTCGCGCTCGGGCGGACGCGCTACTGGCAGACCGACGGCGGGCTGCAACTCGACGTGGGCGCGTTTGTCGCAGCGCTCGAATACGCCACGGGCAAAGACGTCACCGTCGTCGGCAAGCCCGAGCCGCAGTTTTTTCTCGATGCCGTCGCAGATCTCGGGCTGGACCCATCGGACGTCGCGCTCGTCGGCGACGACGCAGAGACCGACGTGCGCGCCGCGCAGCGGGCCGGGCTGACCGGCGTGCTCGTCCGCACCGGCAAGTTCCGCGAGGCCGATCTAGGCGGCGCGCCGAAGATCGACCTCGTGCTAGACTCCGTCGCCGATCTGCTCGGCTGAGGAGAAGAGCGGTAGAAGTGATCGTGCTCTAGGGACGTTACCTTATCCTAGCTTCGTCAGTGCGTCGAAAAAATAGACACCACCCGTTAAATTCAAAACATCGCTTCAGAATCAGTGTCAGAAAATAGTGTCTTAGATCTCTGTACACGACAAAACGAGATAAGCCCGCATAGGAGCGGGGCTTGGCAAGATAGCTAGCTTGTGGTTTCGACGCCCGAGCCTCACCATCTGCCAAGCCCGCCCCATGTCTGACGTTAACGCTCTTATGGCCGTGTTGCAACCCCACCTTCGGCTCCACCGTGCGCGCCTCTTCACCCTCGCTGCCCTCGTGCTGGCGCTCGTCCGGTTCCGCACCACCAACCTCGCCCGCCTCTGCCTCGCCCTACCGGGGCGCACCCACGAGATGAGCGCCTACCGCCGCCTCCAGCGCTTCTTCGCCGAGGTCGCCCTCGACGCCGAGCGCCTCCACGGCCTACTGCTGAGCCTTGCCCCGGACGAGCCGCTCACGCTCGCGCTCGGCCGCACCGAGTGGAAGACCGCCGGGCAACGCACAACCTGCTCGTCGTCGGCTACCTCCAGCACGGCGTGGTCGTGCCGCTGGCGTGGCGCGCGCTCGGCAAGCGCGGATCGAGCCACCAGACCGAACGCATCGCCTTGCTCACGGCGCTCTTCGAGCGCTCGCCGCCCGAGCGCGTGGCGGCCCTGCTCGGCGACCGCGAGTTCATCGGCAAAGACTTCCTCGGCTGGCTTGACCGGCGCGGGGTCTGCTTCGTGATCCGGGCGCGCAAGAACGCCTGGCTCGAGTGCGTCGGCTCAGGCGTAGCCTCAGGCGTAGCCTACCAAGCGGCCCCGCTGTTCGCGCTGCTCCGGGACGGTGGTCGGCGGCGTCTGCGCGGGAAGTGGCAGGTCTACGGGACCGCGTGCTTCGTGACGGCCACGCGCAGAGACGGCTCAGTGTGGGTGCTGATCTCGAACCGCTGTCCCAACCGGGCCGAGGTGCTCTACCGTCAGCGCTGGCAGATCGAGACCATGTTCGGTGTGCTCAAGGGCCGAGGCTTCGACCTGGAGGCGACGCACCTAGCAGCCCCGGAGCGCATCGAGCGTCTGTTCGGGGTGCTCGCCGTCGCGCTGGTGTGGGTGCTCTCGGTGGGCCGGTGGCGAGTGCTCGTGCGCCCGGCGCGTCGCGCCTCGCATGGTCGCCCTCGCCGTTCGCTCTTCCGCACGGGCCTCGATGGCCTGACGAGGCTGTTGGTTCACGGTGAATCAAGACAGCTACGCCGCACCTTCCAAGTTTTGTCGTGTACTTAGGTCTTAGATATACTGATAGTGCTTTTTACCATCTTTGGCCTCCGGACCACAGTACAGTATGCCCAGCTTTACCGTCAGCACAGGAAGATAAGGCTTGTAATCATGTGCCTGTCGTCTCTTGCGACGACGGCTGCGATGTTCTCACTTCTGTTCGTGGACGGATAATTACCGCTCACTCGCTTCGACCCTCATTCCCGGTCCTACACAACGTGCGTGTTCGAGGCTGTTTCGATCCTCCTCGCTAGACGGTGGACATGAGAGTCCTCAGCGCCGTCCGTTGTGGGTGGATCACGATCACAGGCCAAGTACGTCAGCGCCTTGCTCGAATACGATGTCTACGGGGATCTGCGCCTCCTGCAAGCGGTCGAGGTCGTTCTGCAGGTCCGGCCCGATCTGGGCGTACGCCTCGATGAAGGCCGCGACGCTGTCGTAGTCGCCGTCGCCCTGGAAGCGGAGGATCTGCTCGCTGAGCATGTCCACGACCGCGCCGACGCGGTCCTCGTTGATCTGGTAGCGCCCGACCTCGTTGCGCGAGAACGCGCCGTTTTCGAGGAAGTAGTTGAACCGGATCAGGTTCGCCTGCCCGTGTGCGGACGAGGCACCGAAGCGGGTCGAGCGGAAGATCGAGGCGAGGAAGGTGACGTAGTTGTCCATCAGCTCGCCGCCGACCTCGCCGTCGGCATGCAGCGCCTGGATCATGTAGAGCCCGAGCACGTCAGCCTTGCCCTCTTCGAGCGCGCTCGCGTGCTCCTGGATGGCCTCGCGGACCGTCTGGCTGCCGTCGAGCGTGTTTTTGATCCCGAGGCCGTGGGCGACCTCGTGGAACATCGTGTTGGCGAAGAAGGCGTCGAAGGTGACGTGCTGGCGCTGCTCGGGGACGATCAGCTCGTCGGCAATCGGCTCGAGGATCTGGTCGAACTTGGCCCGCATTGCGTTCTTGAGCTGGAGCCGCCGCGAGCCCTTCTGAAGCTGCACCTCTTCGTCGTTCGGGAGGTTGACGGCAATCGTCTTCGAGCCCGCGTTCGCGTCGCCGGCGTAGTAGACCACGTCGTAGGCCCCGAGGTCGGCGTTCGAGCCAGGCTCCTCCTGCTTGTACTCGTCCGGGACGGGGAGGCCGCGCTGAAGCTCGGGCAGGAGCGTGGCGTAGCGGGCGAGGCGCTCGCTCCAGGCTTTGTCCTTGACGAGGACGTAGGCTTCGTTGGCCGCCTTCGCCCCCATCAGCCGGTCCTCGTAGGTCTCGACCGGCCCGACGACGAAGTCAATCGTGTTGTCCTTCATGTCCATCCACGCGAGGTCGCTCGGCTGGTAGTCGCCCGTGAGGAGGGCATCGGCGCGGAGGCGGAGGTAGCGCCCCAGGCCTGGGTCTTCGGCAAGGTCGGCGGCTTCGCGTAGCTTCTCGGCGGCGAGCTGGTGCTGCGCGGCGAAGGCCTCGTGGTAAGGCACGGCGACGAGGTTACCGTCGGCGTCGCGTTCGACCATCGTGTAGAGACTCAGCAACTCCGGGTTGTCCTCGGCGGCGGCTTCGAGTTCCTCCTTCGTGATGTCGGCCGGGTAGAAGTTCGCGCCGAGCGGCTTGTCCCCCACGCTGGGCAGGAACCCCCCGTCGCCGTCGAGCCGGTCGTGGGGGCCGTAGTTGATCATCGCGTACTCCCGCGCCGGGCCGTCGAGGCGGCCGAGGAGTTCGTCGCGGTCGCCGTAGGCCTGCATCCAAAAGACCTCGTCCATCGCGTCCGAGGCTTCGATGAGGAGCGGAATCATCGCCCGCTCGTTCTCGGTCAGCTCGATGTCGGTCGTGAGGCGGACCGGGGTGTACTGGTCGAGGCGCTGCTGCATCGTCATCTCGACGTCCGAGGCGGTTGCGTCCGGGTCGGCTTCCAGGTCGGGGGTGTCGGCGCAGGCGGCGAAGGTCAAGAGGCAGAGGCTCAGGCAGAGGGAGAGGCGCATGGCGTTGGGCTGGATGGATACAGGCGGATAAAATACCGAGGACGGCGGACAGAGGACGGGACAAGCGGATCGCGTTGCCGAGGCCGCCGCGTTCCACACCGACCGCGTAGGGGCGACCCTATGTGGTCGCCCTCTCCAGGACGGGCACCGCGCCTACTGCCCCGCCGGGTCGGTGACCACAACGAAGCCGGTGCCGTCGGTGCGGAAGGCCGTGGGGTCGAAGGCGGGGAAGGTGTCGCGGGGCTTCATCGTGACGAGGAGCACGCGCGTGCCGGGCCGCAGCCGGGCGAGGTGCTCGGGGATGCCGAGGCCGCCCTCGCTGTGGAACGTCCCGTTGACGTGGACCACGAGCGCGCTCGAATCCGCGTCGAGCGCGTCGGCAATCGCCCCGGCCATCGACACGTCGCGGAGGTTCTGCGCGGCGAGCATGTTCGCCATTGTCGGCATCGCCATCGCCCCGCCATGCACCGGCGCAGCCACCGAGGCAGCAGGAGCTTTCGTGGAGTCCGAACCGGCCGAGTCGGCGGGGGGCGTGTGTGCCGAGCCGTGGCCCATCATCCCTTGCATCACCGCCGTGAACTCGGCGTCGAGCGCGGCCGACGCCGGAGCGACGGGCAGCGCCGGCAGCGTCGCCTTCGCCTCGGCTGAGAGTACGTCGAGGGATTCGGAGCCGAGACGTGAGGTCCGGCTGACGTAGCGGTGCGGCGCGTTCGAGGCCACGACCGGAAGGCCGCGCTCACGGGCGTACTCGACAAGCGGGCGGTAGTCGGTTTCGTAGTTGCCCCACGGCCGGGCGGCGGCGAGGAAGTCGCGCTCGCGGACCAGCCCGGCGAGATACTCGTCGAGCACGCCCTGCACGTCGCGCTCGAACATCTCGAGCGCGAGCACGAGCGGGCGGCCCTGCGCCTGGGCGAGCGAGTCGACTGCCCGGAGGAGGCGGAACTGGAGCGCGTGCGCCACCGCGTCGTCGTGCTGCTCGCCCAGGAAGACGACCTCCGCCTCGGTCATCGCCTCAGCGACGGCCTCGACCGAGACCGAGTCGCCGGTGGCGGTGTACGCGCGGTACGGCTGGGCGATGGCTCCGGCGGCGAAGGCGAGGAAGAGCACGAGGACGCGCATCGCTACCGCCGTCCGCGACTACGACCGCGTGAATCTCGTCCCTTCGGGCGCGGCTCCTGGCGCTCCTGCGCCTCGGACACCGAGGCCGAGGCGTGGAGGCTTTCGTGGTAGACCTCGTCGAGGAGCATCGCCAAGAGCTCCGGTTCCTCGTCGGCGATCAGGCGCTGGGCGAGGGGGACGAAGCGCTGCATCCGCTCGCGCTCCATCCGCGTCCGCTCGCGCAGGCGCTCCTCGAGGAGCACCACCAGCCGCTGCCCGACCCGCTCGGCGATCTCGGCGTCGGTCGGGAGGTCGCGCTTGTCGAGGTCGATGTCGTACTTCTTGGCGATGTCGTCGAGGACGCGCTCGGTCTCTTGGGTGACGATGCTGATGGCGACGCCGGTCTTGCCGGCGCGGGCGGTCCGGCCGGCGCGGTGGATGTAGTACTCGCGGTCCTGCGGGATGTCGTACATGAAGACGTGCGAGAGGTCCGAGATGTCGATCCCGCGCGCGGCCACGTCGGTCGCCACGAGGAACCGGAGCTCGCCCGAGCGGAGGCGGGCCATGACCTTCTCACGGGCTTTTTGCGTGAGGTCCGACGAGATCTCGGCCGCGTCGTGCCCGAAGTTGCGCAGGAATGCGGCGAGGTACTCGACCTCGCGGCGGGTATTGGCGAAGATGATCGCCGCGTCCGGGTTCTCCATCTCGATCAGGCTGACGAGCGCGCGGTCCTTGTCCATCGCGTTCACCTTGTACGAGCGGTGGTCCATCGCGTCGACGTGGACGCGGCCGGACGACAGGGTGAGGAAGCCCGGTTTGTCGAGGAACTCCTCGCCGACGCGCTGCACCTTGAACGGCATCGTCGCCGAGAACATGTAGCTCTGGCGCTCGCGCGGGAGGTAGCGCTGGAGCTTCTTCATCGCCGGGTAGAAGCCCATCGAGAGCATCTCGTCGGCCTCGTCGAGGATGAGGATGCGGAGGCTGTCGAGGCGGAGCGTTCCCTTTTCGAGGTGGTCGAGGACGCGCCCCGGCGTCCCAACGACGAGTTGGGCGCCCTGCTTAAAGGCGTCGATCTGCGGCCCGTAGCCGACCCCGCCGTAGACCGCGACCGCGTGGAGCCGCTCGGCCTCCGGCTGCTCCGCGTTCATCCGGTCGAACTCGGCGAGGATCTGCTTCGCCAACTCCCGCGTCGGGCCGAGCACGAGGGCCTGCATCGCTTTCTCGTGCGGGTCGAGGAGGTCCAGGAGCGGGAGGAGGAAGGCACCCGTCTTGCCCGTCCCGGTGCGCGCCTGGACGATCAGGTCCTGGCCGTCGAGCATGTAGGGGATCGCGCGCTGCTGGACCGGCATCAGGCCCGCCCACCCCGCGCCGCGCACGCCGTCGGCGACGGCCTCGGGGAGATCGGCCACGTCTACGGGCGGGAGGGCGGGGTCGGGTTCCTGGAACCGCTCCTGGGCCTGCTGCTTGCGCTTGGCGTCCTGCGCCTTCTGCGTCAGGTCGATGACGGCTTTGTATACCATTGCGTCGGTCTTTCGAAAGGGGGGATCTGGGACATGGTACGCCGAAGCCCGCGCCTTCGCCACCCCGCCTCACGCGGAGCGACCACCTTTCACCGAAAAAGGGCAGCCTACGGATTCGGCGGGAGCGAGCGCCGACTGTGGATCACGGACAAGATGTCCACCTGCTCCGGCTTGACGCGGTAGATCACGCGGTACGGTCGCTCGATCACCTCGCGGACGTTCTCCTGCTCGTACTCGGGCACGACGCGGCCGGAGCGCGGGAACAGGTCGAGTTGCTCAGCCCGTGTCGCTAACCGTTCGACGAGACGATTCGCCGCTCTCGGGGAACGCTCAGCGATCTGCTCGCGGATGCCGAGGAGTTGATCGAGCGCTTTGTTCGTCCAGTGGACCCTCACTCTGCCGAGCCGATGCCGAAGCGGCTCCGCAGCAGCGCCCGCACCTCGTCGTGGCTGACGGTGCGCCCGGCGTCGCTGTCCTCAAGCCCCTGCTCGATGGACTGGCGGACGTAGAGGCGGTACATCACGTCGTCCCACGTCGCGTCGTCCGGGAGGGTGTCTACGAGGCGTCGGGCTTCAGCTTTGACGGAGGAGGCTGGCATGGCTCTGCAGGTTGCGTCTGCCGTTGTAGGCTGCGCTGCGCCGGTTTGATCCAGCTACGGCGCGGGATACGCGTACGACGCGCTGAGGCCGAGCGGGATGCCGACGGTCCAGTAGAGCAGCAGGAATGCCGACCACGCCACGAGGAACGCCGCCGCGTACGGGATCATCAGCGAGGTCAGCGTCCCGATGTCGGTGCTCTTGACGTAGCGCTGGCAGTAGACCACCACGAGCGGGAAGTACGGCATCAGCGGCGTGATGATGTTGCTCGACGAGTCGCCGACGCGTCAGCGCCCCGGCCGAGAGCCGCGAGCACTGAGGCGCGGATGGCCGTGGTGTAGGAGTCGGTAGCGCCGTTGGCCTCGGCGAGGTCGAGCACGCCGAGCGCGCCCTCGGCGTCGCCCGCGTCGAGCAGGGCCTTCGCCTCATCGCTGTAGAGGGCGGGGTTCCGGCTGCCGCGCTCGATCTCGGCCATCCGCAGCGCCGACGCCTCACCGCCCCGGCCGAGAGCCGCGAGCACTGAGGCGCGGATGGCCGTGGTGTAGG
>JBCDKT010000007.1 GCA_038746285.1 Bacteroidota bacterium | reverse complement strand
GACGGTCAGACGGTGGACGGTCAGACGGTGGACGGTCAGACGGTGGACGGTCAGACGGTGGACGGTCAGACGGTGGCGCTTTGCGCAGCGGTCTCGGTAACTTGGTCGGCTTTTCTTGACTCGCCCTCTCGCCCTCTCGCCCTCTCGCCCTCTCGCCCTCTCGCCCTCTCGCCCTCTCGCTACTCCGTCACCGTCTCCGAGACCGTCTTCGACGACATCTTCGCCTGGTCGGGGTTCTGGAGCACGAGGCGGCTGTCGTGGTAGACCGGGAGCAGCGAGACGGCATCGACCTGGGCGCAGTAGGCCACGTCGTCCTCGAAGCCAAGCTCGACGAGGTGCCGGGCGTGGTTGCTGCGGGCGAGCGTCGTGGCGAGGTCGCCCTGGTCCTGGGCGTACTGCGTCAGCGCGATGTGGGCGGCGTCGGAGCGGCCCTGCGGCTCCTGACCGTCCCAGAGCTGGTTCAGGATCAGCCCGGCGCAGAGAATGTCTTCGAGCGCGGCGCGGTCGTCGGAGCCGGCGCAGAGGAGGACCACGTCCTGCCCGGCGGTCCAGGCGAACTCGATCACCTTGCTCGCATTCAGGAAGCAGCCGACCGCGACCTGGGCCGCGCCGCGCGCTTTCGTGACGGCGCGCGTCCCGTTGCTCGTCGTGAAGATGACCGTCTTGCCCTGGACGGCCTCGGGGGTGTACTCCAGCGGCGAGTTGCCGAGCGCGTAGCCGTCGATCTTCGTCCCGCCGCGCTCGCCGCCGAGGAGGCTCGTCGAGGCGTCGGAGTGGGCGCTGATCCGGCTGGCGTCGGCCATGTCCGCGACCGGGATCACGGCGCGCGCGCCGTGGTCGAGCGCGGTCACGACCGTGGAGCTGGCGCGCAGCACGTCGATCACGATCACAGTCTTGCCCTTGAGGTCGTCCTCGGTGGCCGAGTGGGCGGTCAGGTATACTTCGACGTTCATCGTATGACTAAATCCGTGGGGTGAGCCGAATAGTAGCCGGCGCGGGTGCCAGCCGTGCGTCAGCACGCGCGCGGCGCGCGTCAGCTTTTGTGGAACGGAGGCTTCGTGATCGTCGCTGGGAGCACGCGGCCCCGGACGGAGATGCCGACGGTCTGGCCGGGCGTGGTGAAATCGGGGTCGTTCGGGACGTAGCCTAGCCCGATGCCCTGGCCGAGCACCGGCGACTGCGAGCCGCTCGTGACCTCGCCGACGGGTTCGCCGTCCGCGTCGACGATGGGATAGCCCTGGCGCGGGATGCCGCGCCCCTCGATGACGAACCCGACGAGCTTGCGCCGGACGCCTTGCTCTCGCTGGGCCGCCAGCGAGCCGCGCCCGACGAAGTGATCTTTGCCGAGCTTCGTCACCCAGCCGAGCCCGGCTTCGAGCGGCGTCGTCTTCTCGGTCAGTTCGTGCCCGTAGAGGCAGTAGCCCGACTCGAGGCGGAGCGTGTCGCGCGCGCCGAGGCCGGCAGGCTGGAGGCCGTGCCGCGCGCCCGCTTCGAGGAGGGTATTCCAGATGCGCTCGGCGTGCTCGGCCTCGCAGTAGATCTCCAGGCCGGGCTCGCCGGTGTAGCCGGTGTGCGAGAGCGTGACCTTGTCGCAGCCGAGGAAGGCCCCCGGCTCGGGGCGCATAAAGTGGTAGTACTTGATCTCCGCCGCCGGCAGGTCGGTCACCTCGGCGATCACGTCGAACGCCTTTGGCCCCTGGAGCGCGAGCAGCCCCATCATCTCCGAGACGTCGTCCACGGCGCAGTCGTAGCCCCTGCCCGCGTGGACGGACCGCATGTGCGCCACATCCTTGTCGATGTTCGAGGCGTTGATGACAAGCAGGTACGCCTCCTCGCCGTAGCGGTAGACGAGCAGGTCGTCGACCGCCCCGCCGTTGTCGTTGCACATCACGGTGTACATCGCCCGCCCGTCGTAGAGCGCCGCGGCGTCGTTCGTGACGAGGTGCTGCACGAAGTCGAACGCCTGCGGCCCCTGGACCATGACCTCGCCCATGTGCGACACGTCGAACAGGCCCGCCGCCTCGCGCACGGCCCGGTGCTCGTCGAGGATGCCCGCGTACTGGACCGGCATCTCGAACCCGCCGAAGGGCATCATCCGCGCGCCGAGCGCGCAGTGGGTTTCGTAGAGCGGGGTGCGTTGCAGCGTGGGTACCGAGGACTCCATGCGGGCGGGCGTGGGGTGGCGGAGAGCGAGGTGCTGAGCAAGGTACTATCTCCCGTGCCGGCTGTGCAATCGGAGACGCCGAGCGCAGAGGTGGCTCGGCGTGGGGTCAGATGACAAGCAGAGGAAGTGGATGCCCCGGAGTCAGCAGCCTGCCGTCGTAGCCCTCCCGGCTCTGTACCACACATCTCAGGTTGTTTACGCGCTGCGGCGGCTCTCCTATCCCCTCTCGGGAAACGTCCGGGCGTAGCGGTCGGCCCCGTCGCGGATCACGTCGAGCGCGGCGGCCCGGTCCATGAACTCCTTCGTCGTCACCATCTTGTTCTCGAGCGTCTTGTAGTCCTGGAAGAACCGGTCGATCTGGTGCCGCTGGTGGTCGGCGAGGTCGGCGAGGTCGGTGTAGTGGGCGTAGCCGGGGTCCCCGGAGCAGACGGCGAGGATCTTCTCGTCCTCTCCCGCCTCGTCAACCATCGGGAGCGCGCCGATGGCGCGCGCCGTGAGAATACTGAACGGATCGACCGGCTGGTCCATCAGCACAAGCACGTCGAGCGCATCGCCGTCGCCGCCGAGGGTGCGGGGGATAAAGCCGTAGTTGGCCGGGTAGTAGACGGCGCTGTAGAGCACGCGGTCGACGCGCAGCATCCCGCTCTCCTTGTCGAGTTCGTACTTCACCGTCCCACCCTTTGGGACCTCGATGACAACGTTGATCTCTTCGGTGATGGTGCCGAGCGGGAGGTCGTGCCAGGGATGCATGGGAGCCGGTAGACAGTGGGCGGAGGACAGTGGACGGCGCAGGGGCCCTCGCCGTTCCAGGCGGCGGCCCTTGCCGTTCCGGGCAGCGGCCGGTGGCGGCAGTGCAGCCCGTCGAGTACCTTCCGCCACGCCGAACCCCGACTGCCCATGCGACTCGCTCTCCTTCTCGTCTTCCTCACTGCACCTGCCCTCGCGCAGCCGACGGCCTACGTCGGCGCGACGGTCTATCCGGTCTCCGGCCCGCCCATCGAAAACGGCATGCTCGTCGTCGAGGACGGGCGGATCGTCGAGGTCGGGCCGGTCCGCACGAACCTCGCGCCGGGGACGCAGCAGGTAGACGTCTCGGGCAAGGTCATCATGCCGGGCCTCGTCGACACCCACTCGCACGTCGGCGAGGGCGACGGCGGCGACCGCTCGGCGGCGCTCCACCCGGCCGTCCGCATCCTCGACGCCATCGACCCGTCGAGCGACAGCTTCTGGCGCGCCCGCGCCGGCGGCATCACGACGATGAACATCATGCCCGGCTCGGGCCACCTGATGAGCGGGCAGACGGTCTACCTCAAGCCCCGGCGCGTCCTCACGGTCGACGAGATGCTGTTCTGCGACGACCTGCGGACCGGCATCTGCGGCGGGATGAAGATGGCGAATGGCACCAACTCGATCCGCGAGAGCGGCCCGTTCCCCGGCACGCGCGCCAAGAGCGCCGCGCTCGTCCGCACCCACTTCCTCAAAGCGCAGCAGTACCGCGAGAAAAGAGAAGCCGACGCCGACCACCCGATGGACCTCGAAATGGAAGCCCTCCTCGAAGTCCTCGACGGGCGGCGGATCGTCCACTTCCACACCCACCGCTCGCACGACATCCTGACGGCGCTCCGCCTCGGCGACGAGTTCGGGTTCACCCCAGTCCTTCACCACATCTCCGAAGGCTGGAAGGTGGCCGACGAAATCGCCGCCGCCGGGGCCCCGGCCTCCATCATCGTCCTCGACTCGCCGGGCGGCAAGATCGAGGCCGACGAGCTGTACTTCGTCACGGGTGGCGTACTCGAAGCGGCGGGCGCCGACGTGGCCTACCACACCGACGATCTCATCACCGACAGCCGCCTCTTCCTCCGCTCGGCCGCCTTCGGCGTGCGCGCCGGGATGAGCCGCGAGGCCGCCCTCGCCTCCGTCAAGCTCGCCGGGGCGCGGATGCTTGGCCTCGACGACCGCCTCGGCTCGCTGGAGGCGGGCAAGGACGCCGACTTTATCGTCCTCTCCGGCGACCCGCTCTCGACCTACACCCACGTCGAGCAGACCTACCTCGACGGCAAGAAGGTCTTCGACCGCGCCAACCCCGAGGACCGCGCCTACGCCGTCGGCGGCTACGAGGTCTACCACACCGGCGCTGCCCACCTGCACGAGCACTAAGCGTCCTCATCCAACCAAGCCTGTCATTGCGAGGAGCCGAAGGCGACGTGGCAATCTCCCAACCTGGCTTCATCCCTCTGGAGATTGCTTCGCTACGCTCGCAATGACAACTTTGAATCCTGAGGTGACCCTCAAGCAAATCGCTTTCCTCGCGTTTCTACTCCTCACTGGCTGTAACGACCTACCGAGCAGTGAGCAAGTAGAACGTGATGCCAGAGCCTACGCCCTCTGCGCAGTTGGCCAACCCGAATACAGCGTGCGAGGTCTCTACTCTACAGACGACCCGAGCCGACCGCACTACAGCGTTCATCTCTATGCCCTGGAAGGTGACACAACGCATCTCATGTTCACATACGCGAAGTCAAGTTCTGATGGCTGGTTGCTTCAGAACGTCAGCGATTGACATCTTCCCATTACCGCTCCCAATAGATCATGCGCCTCATCTTACTGCTCCTGCTCATCCCCACCGCCCACGCCCAACTCGCCGTGCGGGGCGACCTCGTCTACACGATGGAGGGCAACCCGATCCAGAACGGGGTCGTGCTCACGAGCGCGGACGGGCAGATCGAGGCCGTCGGTCCGGCGGCGGCGATTGTGCTTCCTGATGGGTACCGCGTGCTCGATGCGGCAGTCGTGACGCCGGGGTTTGTGGACGCGCGGGCGACGGTCGGGCTGTCGGGGATTCTCAACCAGGAGGGCGACCAGGACCACCTCGACACGTCCGCCCCGATCCAGCCCGAGCTCCGCGCCATCGACGCCTACGACCCGACTGAGGCGCTCGTGGACTGGGTGCTCTCGTTCGGGGTGACGACGGTCCACGCCGGGCCGTCGCCGGGCGCGCCGGTGGCCGGGCAGACGGCGATCTTCAAGACGGCGGCCGAGACCGTCGCCGAGGGTCTGGTCGAGGAAGCGCCGATGGTGGTCTTCGTCCTCGGCTCCGGCATCCGGCGCAACTTCGACACGCCGGGGACGCGCTCGAAGGAGATCGCCATGCTGCGCGAGGCGCTGCTGGACGCGCAGCGCTACGCCGAGGGGATGGCCGACGAGGACGAGGCCAAGCGCCCGAGCCGCGACCTCCGCAACGAGGCCCTCGCGCGCGTCCTCTCCGGCGAGGTCGCCGCGCTCGTCACCGCCCACCGCGCCCACGACATCCTCACCGCCCTCCGCCTCGCCGACGAGTTCGGCCTGCGCCTCGTCCTCGACGGCGGGGCCGAGGCCTACCGCGTCGCCGACCACCTGAGCGACCGGCAGATCCCCGTCATCCTCCACCCGACGATGATCCGCCCCTACGGCGACGCCAAAAACGCGAGCTTCGAGACGGCCAAGACGCTCCGCGACCGAGGCATCCCGGTGGCGATCCAGAGCGGGTACGAGGCTTACGTTCCCAAGACCCGCGTCGTGCTTTTCGAGGCGGCGGTTGCCGCGGCCCACGGCCTCGGCACCGAAGGCGCGCTCGAGACGATCACCCTCGCGCCAGCCCGCATCCTCGGCATCGACGACCGCGTCGGCTCGCTCGCCGAGGGCAAGGACGCCGACCTCGTCCTCTTCGACGGCGACCCGTTCGAGTACACCTCGCACGTCTGCACCGTCATTGCCAGCGGCGAGGTCGTCGTAGACGAATGCCGATGAGTGACTCCAGAGCCGGGATCGTCTTCTACCGCGTCGCCATGCTGTGCGGCATTCTGCCCATGACGGTAGGCGTGGCTGTCTATCTCCTCTATGAGATTACCCGGTGGGACAGTCTGCCCCTCATCGGTATGTTTACCATCCGTGGAGGGCTCGTATCTGTCGCGATAGGGTTCGTATGCGTCATCGCTTATGCTTTTAAGCGGCATGCTGTGGGACAGCTCTGGGGGCCTAGGGTAGGCAAAGCTGTTAGTGTCATGGTGCTCAATATTCCTGTCTGCCTCATCGTGATAATACTCGGCATCAACAGCATGACCCGGTTTACTGTCGTTTTGGAGAATGAGGGTCAGGAAACCATAACCCGTTTCGAGATCGAAGGCCCCGGAGTAGAAAAGACAATCGAAGATGTAGCTCCGGGGAAGTCCAAGTCTGCCCGTATGCATTTCAACAACGAAGGCACGCTCGTATACAGGGCAGAGGTGAGAGGCGAACTCATGGAAGGGACTATCGAGGGGTACGTGACTGGTGCAGATGGCGGCAAATCAATAGTCACCTTTTCAGACACTGCCTTCAGCGCACAGCGAACGGAGTGGTAGCTCACAGCCCGATACATGTCCTCATCGCTACAGCCGGGTCGCGTGGGGACATACCGCTCTACTTCATGAGGCGTGGGTCAATCGGGACGGGCTCCGGGGCGCCGATCTCGACGCGGCCGAAGTCCGGGTGAGCCGGGTTGAGAACGTAGTTGTAGGCGTGCGGGACGATGACACTCGGCACGCGGAAGACGGCGGACCGAGCTTCGGCCACCCACGCGTCGCCGAGGAGTTGCGCGGCGCGAGCGGGCGGCGTGGCCTGCCAGTCGGCGGGCAGGTCGTCCTCACTGAGCACCTCGACCGACCCGTCCGGGATACCGAGTTGGAAGCCAACGCGACCGCGCAGGCCGTGATACGAGGGCAGGTGGACGGCGACTTCGAGGAGCGCGAGGGCGAGCGAGTCGGCCGCGTAGACGACGGCGGTGCCGCGGCTGTTGAAGCGTCCGCCCGAGCGCCGCGCTCCCTCGCCGTCGAAGGCAGAGCGAGCGTAGGCTTCCTTCACGACGCGCCACGCAACAGTCATCAGGCTAGCACGCCGTAGTCGATGCGGTCGAGCAAGGCTTCAACCTCGCGGGAACCGGGTTCGGTGCGGGCAAAGGCCAGCGGGGTGCGGTCACCGAGGGCCCACTGTGGGAGCCGGAACCAGCGCCGGGCGTCGTCTTCGCTCTCGAATACCTCGACGGCGCGCTCGTAGAGCCGGGCGAGCCGGTAGAGCCGGTCCGACTCGGCAGCCCCGAGGCGCCCTTCCTTGCGGCGCCGGGCGAGTGTGCGGGATGAGGTGCCGAGGGCTTCGGCGGTCTCTTCCGGCGAGAGGTCGAGCCGCTGGCGAAGCCGGTCGAGCGCGGCGGCGGAGAAGCCCTGCCGGACGCGGCTGCTGGCCTCGGCAGCGGAACGGGCGCGGAGGCCGAGCGACCAGCCGTAGGGGGCAGAACTTTTCATGTCAGATGGCACGTCAGATACGCCATATGGCTAGGTACAATGGTAGAGTGCTAGAGGTTCCACTTCGCTCTCCCAGCCCTTGCTCTGTCCCCTGACTCCTCCCATTCCCGAAATCCCGTCTGTATATTCCGCTATGGCTTCCCCGCCGCCTCCCGCCCACCGGATCGACCGACCCCTGTGAGCCGATCCTCGACTCGCCCCAAGCCCAAAAAGCGCCGCTCCACCAAGCAGCGCGACGCCGGCCTCGTCTCCGCGCAGCGCAAGAAAGAGGTCTTCGGCCTCGTGCTGATGGCGCTCGCGCTCCTCGTCACGCTCGCGCTCGTCACCTACAGCCCGGCCGACGACGCGCTCGCCGACGCCTTCTCCTGGCGCGACGCGCTCCGCCCCGGCGGGGCCTCGACCGACAACGCGCTCGGCCTCATCGGGGCGGCGCTGTCGCACGCCCTCGTCCCCCACTTTCTGGGCTACCCGGTCGTGCTCCTCGCCCTTCTCCTCGGGGCGTGGGGCTACGTCTTCTTCCGCCAGCGCACAACGGTCTTCCTGCCGATCCTGAGCCTCCTCGCACTCGTCGTCACGTTCCTCGCCTCGACGCTCTTCGGGTGGTTCGCCGACGGTCCGGGCACGACGCTCGCGCTCTGGAGCGGCGAGGTCGGCCTCGGCGTGGCGGGTTGGATGACCCAGCTCGTCGGCGCGACGGGCTCGCTGATCCTCCTCATCGTCGCGGCGATCGTCGCGCTCCTGCTCATCATCGACCGCGACATCCAGATCACGCTCGACCGGGCCGAGGCGTCGGTGACCTCGCTGCGGAGCAGCGCGAAGCAGAAGTGGGGCGATGCCCGCGACGCCAGTGCCCGCCGGAAAAAGGCGCGCCAGGCTCACACAGCCGAACGGCGGTCGGCGCGCGAGGCGAAGGTGAAGGAGCGGAAGAGCGGACGTGCGGAAGAGCGGAAGAGAGCGGAACGGGAGAAGAGAGAGGAGAAAGAGAAGAGGGAAAGGAAGGCACCGGTGCCGACGCCGCCGGTGGTCGAAGCGCCGACGCCGGCGGAGCCGCCCACGCCCGAGCCGAAGCCCCACCCCGCAACGCCCGCCACTCGGCCCGCAGCTCCGAAACTCGAACCCACGCTGCGGGTGCAGGGGCCGGTCGAGGAGGCCGAGGGCGACCTCGGCGCGCTGCACCAGCAGCCGACTGCGGCGACCCTCCCCTACGATTTCCCGCCCATCGACCTGCTCGACGAGCCCGACGCCTCGGCCGGCGTTGACTACGACGAGATCGAGGAGAACAAGCAGGTGCTCCTCGACAAGCTGGAGACCTACAAGGTCGAGATCACCGAGATTAACGCGGTCGTCGGGCCGACCGTGACGCGCTACGAGTTGACGCCCGCGCCGGGCGTGCGGATCAGCCGCATCACTGCGCTCGAAGACGACCTCGCGATGGCGATGGCCGCACCCGGCATCCGCATCCTCGCCCCGATCCCCGGCAAGTCGGCGATCGGGGTCGAGATCCCGAACCGGCAGCGCGAGCTCGTGCGCCTCCGCAGCGTCCTCGGGACGGCCCGCTTCACCGACGCCAAGATGGACCTCCCCGTTGCGCTCGGCAAGAACATCCAGGGCGAGGTCAGCATCGAGGACCTCGCCCGGATGCCGCACCTGCTGATCGCAGGCGCAACCGGCGCGGGCAAGTCGGTCGGGCTGAACGGCCTCGTAGTCGGACTGCTCTACGCCTGCCACCCGGCCGACCTCAAGTTCGTCATGATCGACCCGAAGAAGATCGAGCTCGGGCCGTACCAGGTACTTCTCGACCACTTCCTTGCCCTGCCCGAAGGGGCCGAGGACCCAATCATCACCGACTTCACCCAAGCGGCCGGCGTGCTCAAGTCGTGCGAGCGCGAGATGGAGGACCGCTACGACCTCCTCGCCGAAGCGGGCGTGCGCGGAATCAAGGAGTACAACGCCAAAGTCCGCGCGGGCGAGCTCAGCCCCGAGGATGACCACCGGCACCTCCCCTACATCGTCGTCATCATCGACGAACTCGCCGACCTCATGATGACGAGCGGCAAGGAGGTGGAGCCGCCGATTGCGCGCCTCGCGCAGATGGCCCGCGCCGTCGGCATCCACCTCGTCCTGGCCACGCAGCGCCCGAGCGTCGACGTCATCACGGGGCTCATCAAGGCTAACTTCCCGAGCCGGATGGCCTTCCAGACCTCGTCCAAGATCGACAGCCGGACGATCCTCGACACCGGCGGCGCGCAGCAGTTGGTCGGCAACGGCGACCTCCTCTACATGAACGGCAGCCGGATGACCCGCCTTCAGGGACCGTTCGTCTCGAACGCCGAGATCGAGCAGGTCGTGACCCACATCGGCGGGCAGAAGGGCGCGGGGCCCTACCTCCTCCCGCCGCTCGAAACCGAAGAGAGCACCGACGTCTTCGGCCCGACGAGCGAGGAGGACCGCGACGACCTGTTCGAGGACGCCGCGAGGGTGATCGTTCGCAGCCAGCAGGGTTCGGTATCGCTCCTGCAGCGGAAGCTCTCAGTCGGCTACACGCGGGCGGCGCGCATCGTGGACCAGCTAGAGGACGCCGGGATCGTCGGCCCGTTCGAGGGGTCGAAGGCGCGCGACGTGCTCGTCGGCGACCTGGAGTCGCTGGAGATGCTGCTCCACGGCGAGGAAGAGGTGGAGGATGGCGAGTAGCGAGCAGCAGACATTGTCCTCTGTCCACCGTCCTCTGTCCACCGGCCCTACCCTCGGCATCCTGGGCGGCGGGCAGCTCGGGCGGATGACGGCGCTCGCGGCGATCCCGATGGGCGTCAGCGTCCGGTTTCTCGTCCCGAAACCCGCTCCGCCGGTCGAAGGACTCGGCGAGGTGACAGTCGCTGACTGGACCGACCCCGAAGTGCTGCGCGCATGGTCGAAAGGATGCCATGCAATAACGGTAGAAAGCGAGTGGGCACCGGCGGATATCCTCGCCGAAGCCGCCCCCGACGCCGCCCTCTGGCCGCGCCCCGAGACGCTCCGCCTCATCCGCCACAAAGGCCGCCAGAGCCAGACCCTGGCCGGCGATGGCCTTCCTCTCCCCGACTTCAAGCTCTGCTCGAACCTCGACGAGGCGCTCGCGGCGGCCGAAGGTTTTGGCTATCCCGTCCTGCTCAAGCAGTACACCCACTCGTACGACGGCTACGGCAACGCGACCGCTCGCACCCCGGACGACCTCCGCGCCGCGTGGCCCAACCTCGCCGCCGAGGACGGCCTCCTCGTCGAAGCGTTCGTCGCGTTTAAGCAGGAACTGACCGTCCTCATCGCCCGGCATCCCGACGGCTCGCACGTCACCTACCCCGTCGCCTACACCGAGCAGCGCGACCACCGCTGCCACGCCGTCGTCGTCCCGGCGGACATCCCCGACGCCACAGCCGAGAAAGCATGGCGTGTCGGTCTTGCAGCGGTCGAAGCCGTCGGCGGGGTCGGGATCACGGCGGTTGAGTTGTTCGAGACCGAGGACGGGCAGATTCTCGTCAACGAACTCGCGCCGCGCCCGCACAACACGGGGCACTACTCGATCGAAGCCTGTCACACCTCGCAGTTCGAGAATCACGCCCGCGCCGTCCTCGGCTGGCCGCTCGGCTCGCCCGACCTCCGCGTGCCGGTCGCGGTGATGGTCAACGTCCTCGGCGCGCGCGACGGCGTGACGACGTCGGAGATTACGGACGCCCTCGCCGTCCCCGGCGTCGGTCTCCACCTCTACGGTAAGGCCGACGTGCGCCCGAAGCGCAAGATGGGCCACGTCACCGCGACGGGCACCGATCCCGCCGAGACCCGCGCCCGCGCCGAACGGGCTGCCAGATTGATTCGTTTATAGCAACCGTAGGGGTTTGATTAATCAAACCCCTACCTCATCTCAGATTATATGCCAGACCCCCTCGTCGGCATCGCGATGGGCAGCGAGTCCGACCTCCCGACCATGCAGGCCGCCGCCGACATGCTGGAAACGTTCGGCGTCCCGTTCGAGATGCGCGTCCTCTCGGCGCACCGGACGCCGGACCGGATGACGGCCTACGCGAAGTCCGCTCGCGAGCGCGGGCTGAAGGTCCTCATCGGCGGTGCGGGCGGGGCGGCCCACTTGCCGGGGATGCTCGCCGCGAGCACGGCGCTACCCGTCATCGGCGTGCCGGTCAAGTCGTCGGCGCTGAGCGGCCTCGACTCACTCCTCTCGATTGTCCAGATGCCGGGCGGCGTACCCGTCGCGACGGTCGCCATCGGACAGGCGAAGAACGCAGGGCTCCTCGCCGTGCAAATTCTCGCCCTCGCCGACGAGGCGCTCGCCCAGAAGCTCGCCGACTTCCGAGCGGCCGAGATCGAGCGCGTCGAGGTGATGGACGAGCGCGTGCGGGGAAGTATATAGTCCGATGCGGCTCGTCACGGTAGCGACCTACCCGCTCGCGCACCAGGCCCACCTCGCCCGTGCCCTGCTCGAAGACGCAGGCGTCGTCTGCTTCGTGGCGAACGCGTACGGCAACCTCTTCCCCGCCGACGGCGGCATCCGGGTCCAAGTCCCGGCCGACGCTGCGGACGAGGCGCTGTCCATTCTGCGCCAAGCCGGCGAGTTGCCCGGCGGCGAGGAGGCCACCTGAGGACGACTATTCAGAGGTAAGGGCCGCCCTCCTGCTGGAGGACGGCCCGTCGCCCGTCGCGGGCAGTGTTCTGAGCTACCTGGCGACCGTCACGCGCTGCGTGTGCACCTGTCCTGCTGCCGAGAGCCGAACCACGTACGTGCCACTCGGCAACGTACCCGCGTCGAAGGACGCCGTGTGGGTGCCCGCCTCGCGCCACCCTTCGGCCAGCCACGCTACCTCGCGCCCGAGCACGTCGTACACCGCGAGGCGAACGGGACCGGCCTCGAGGAGCGAGAAGCGGAGGCTACCCTGGCCGCCCACCGGGTTCGGGTAGACCGCCTCCAGCACGGCCGCTTCCGACGCTCTGGCTTGGGACACAGTAGCCTCGACCGATGCTCCGTCGGCTGCGGTCTCTGTGAGACTTCCCTCCAGCGTCTGCCAATCGTCCAGACTCGTGTCGCCCGTCACGCGGGCGTTGAAGTTCGTGTAGGTCACAGTGGACTCGTCGAGCAAGGCTCCGGTCGAGAAGTCGCCCACGCGCAGCCGGAGCCGGTAGACTCCGAAAGGTGCCCCTGCGGGTACCTGCTCGGTGAACGAAATCGGCCCCACGGACTGCCCCGGCGCGAACGTCAGTGGGACCGGCCCCTGGAGCGGACCCAGCGTGTTTCCGTTGGGAAGCACCGCGTCGACCCACGCCTGGAAGGTCTGCGTCTCCGGCGAGGGGTTCGTGAGGGCGACGGTGTACTGGATCGTCCCTCCGTCCGGCGGAATCGAGCCGCTGCCGACCCGTTCCAGCGTCGCGTCGATGCCGGGCACGCAGTCCCCGCCGCTCGTCGTCGTGCGCAGCAGCAGCCCGTCGTCGCCGGCGACGACGTACTCGGCGTTGCTCGCCATCTCGGCAGCGTGGAGGTCGGTCGGGACCCCGGTCGTCAGGCGGCACCACAGCACACCGCCGTCGGTGGACTTGAGGGCGACCCCGTCGTCGCCGACAGCGAGCAGGAAATCCGCATTCTGCTTGCTTCTAGAGACATCGCGGAGCGTGTGCGCCGTCCCGCTCAGGCGCGGCGTCCACACCGCACCGTCGGTCGAGGTGAGGATGGTTCCGGCCTCACCGACGGCGATGACGGAGACGCCTGACCCGAACCGGACAGCGTGCAAGTCGCGCGTCGTGCCCGAGGCGACGGGCGTCCACACGGCACCGCCGTCCGAGCCTTTGAGGATCGTGCCTGCGTCGCCGACCACCCAGCCGTCGCCGAACGTGCCGCCGACACCTGCCCGCAGCGGCACGCTCCCGGTGTAGTTCAGCGTCCAGTCCTCGCCGAGGTTCTCGGACTTCCAGATGCTGCCGCCGCTGCCGGCGGCCAGGGCCTGGGTGCTGCTCCGGGTGAAGAGGTAGAACGTCTCGCCGCTCGGGATGTCGCGGACGAACCAGTTTCCGACGTTGTCGCTGACGCGGACAGCGCCGGCCGCGCCGCCGACCCAAGTCTGGTTGAACGCGGGCTGGATGACGGAGTGCAGATCGGCCGACGTGCCAACGCTGACTGGCGTCCACACCGTGCGGTCGGGGTTCGACTGCGCCACGAAGCCGCCATCGCCGACGACGTATTTCTGGCTGAAGCTGGTGTTTTCGATGGCGCGGAGCGTGCCCGAAGTCCCCAGGGGAATGGCGGTCCAGTCTTGGGCAGAGGCCGGGAGGGCGACTAGGAGAAGGAGGAGAGCAAAGCGGTTCATAGCGGTAGAGGGTTGATGGAGGATCTACACCCCCCTATCGCTTTTTTTGTCCGGATCCCCTCACGCCTGCCAGAAAAAATTCAGGGCCGTCCTCCGCCAGGAGAACAGCCCCGGTCCAACGTGCCGCGCCACCGGTCACTCTAGGTAGAGATCGCGGGTGCGCTCGGTGGTCTCGCCGGTGAGGGTGTCGCGGACGCGGAGGGCGAGCGTGTAGAGCCCCGGCTCCTGGTCGCTCGCGTCGAGGATGGCGTAGGTCGCGTCGTCCGGCCCGGTGCTTCCGGCCTCGAACTCGACCGAGACGCCACCGTCGTCGCCGCCGAAGAGGTTCTTGGCGAGGCGGACGAGGCCGCGCGAGGTGTCCTGCGGCTTGAGCACCACCTCGACGCTGTACTGGTTCTGCCCGGCGTCGTTCTGGTCGAGGTTGTAGGTCTCGAAGTAGACGTAGACCGGCTGGCGGCGGTTGTAGACGCTCCACGGCGCGGGCTGGAGCACGAAGTCGCCGCGGCGGACGCGCCCGCCGCTGACGCCGTCCTCGCCAGGTCCGAAGTCTTCTTCCACCTGGTAGGCGAGCATCAGGTCGCTGAGCGCGAGGCCACCCGAGAAGTCGGGCACCGTCACCTCGCGGCGCTGCGCGGCCTCGGTCCCGCCGCCGGCCGTCTCAAACTCGACCGAGACCGTCGCCTCGCCCGGCTGCGCCTCCATCGCCTGGGTGTCGGTCCAGATCGTCGTCTCCTCGAAGGACGCGACCTGGCTCGTCTTGAGCCCGTAGAGCGTCCGCCGGCGCTCGACCTCGATGTCCCGGTTGCCGCCGATCAGGAACGTGCCGGTCCGGACGGTGAGGCCCACGAGGTCGCCGCTCAGGTCCGCGCCGTCGCTGAGTGGGATGCCGTAGCTGACGAAGAGGTCGGCGGTCCCGCCCTCGCCCTTGAAGGCGCTCACGAGGTACGGGATGCGGACGGCGCGGCCCGGCGGCTCGTACTCGTAGCGCTCGGGCTGCTCGCGGAACGTCTGGCGCGCGACGAGTTCGTAGTCAATCTTCTCGATGAACCCGGCCGAGACGTCGCCGAAGTAGTCCGCCGGCGGCGAGTAGAGGCGGTACTCGCCGTTGCGCAGCGGGTCCTCGAAGACGAACTGGAAGGCCCCGTAGTCCCAGACGTTGAAGAGGTTCGACTGGTCGGCGATGTCGAAGCGCTCGCCGAAGCGGCGCCCGGACTCGAGCTCGGCCGCGCCGACGTTGAGGCCGAAGCCGGTGATGACCTCGCCGAAGCTGCCGACGATCGTCACGTCGGACGGCGGCGGGCCGTAGCGGACGAGGATGCGGCCGCGCTGCGTGTCCCACCCCCGCAGGTCGACGTCCTCGGCGGCGTAGAGCAGGTCGGCGTAGACGAGGCGGGCGTAGTGCTCCAGCTTGCGCTCGTTGTAGGGCGTGAGGTAGCGCGGGTCCTGGCTCGTCCAGAAGCGCGAGGCGAAGCCGACGGGGTCGGCGCGGTAGCGGGCCTGGTCCTCGTCGGAAAGGATCAGCCCGAGATCGTTGAAGGCCGCCCGCTCCTCTTCGCTCATCCGCTCGAACGCCTCCTCGAAGCTCTTGGCCGCGGCGTCGGTGCGCCCGACGCGGTGGTTGGCGAGGCCGAGGTAGGTCCACATTTCCGGGTCCTCGGGGAAGAAGACGAACATCCGCTCCAGCGGCGTGAGGGCTTCGTCGTAGGACTCGTTGAGCGCGTGGAGACGCATCAGGTGGTCGTAGACCGGGCGGCGGCGGGGGTCATACTGGAGCGCCTTTTCGAGGTGACCGATGGCCGAGTCATAGGCCTTGTCGGCGCGGCTGCTGAGGTCGAGCACGCCCGCCCCCTGCGCCTTCAGCGTGGCGATGTCGAACGGGTTGGTGACGTCGATCCCCTCGGCAGCGACGAAGTCGGCAGCGCGAGGACGAGCAACGTTCGATTCCGGGTCCTGGAAAAGCTGGGTCGGGTCCGTCGGGTTCTCCTCTGCAAGCGTAGTCCGCCCGAGTTCTTCGGTCTCGTCGGGGTCATACTCGAGGCGGTTGATGGCGAGCGTCGGGAACGAAACCGCGTTGCGGTAGAGCCAGAAGTCGCGGATGTAGGTCGCGCCGAGTTCCTCGTGGGCAAAGGCGTTCGTCGAGTCGACGGCCAGGATCTGCTGGGCGAGCGTGCGGCGCTTCTCCTGCTGGACGAACTCGGCGACGTTGCTCCACGACGGCAGCCTGAGCTGCTGCAGCTCGGCCACCATGAACTCGACGTTGTTCGGGTCGAGCTGGCGCGCCTCCTTGATGTAGCGCCCGGCCTCGCCCTTGTCGAAGAGCGGCGTCTCGTAGTAGACCCGCGAGAGCATGTAGTGCGCCTCGGCGTTGGTGGCGTCGGCGACCAGGGCGCGCTCGAAGGAGGCTTTGGCGAGGTCGTACTGCTCGTCCCGGAAGGCTTCGATGCCCGCTTCGAGGGCCTCCTGCGAGGCCGGCATCGACGCGTCTTGGGCAGCCACCGGCGAGGCCCAGAGCGAGCAGGCAGTCAGTAGGGCAACGAGGCGGAACGAGTGCGTGGTCATGGGAGGATTCGTTTGGGAGGCGGCGCGTGCCGGGGCTACGCGTGCCGGTCTGCCAGGTTCGTCATTCGGGCGGGACGTCATTCGATAAACAGCGCGGTCGTACGCTCTATTGCACGCCCGGAGGCGAGGTCGCGCAGGCGGAGCGTGAGGATGTACGGACCGGGCGCTTGCCTCCGCGCGTCGAGCACGACGTACTCGCCGAAGCTCCGGTCCGGGCTGGAGCCCTCGAACTCGACCGCCACGCCGCGCCCGCGCTCGCCGAGGAGCCGACGGGCGAGGCGGACGAGCCCCATCGCCGTGTCTTCGGGCCGGAGCGTGACCTCGACGGCGTACTGGCCCCCGCCGTCCTCGGCCGGGGTGAGATCGTACCCCTCGAAGTAGAGGTACACTGGCTGCCCGGCCGCGAACGTAGCCCCCGGCGCAGGCGTGATCTGGAACCCGCGGCGCAGCACCTCAGCCCGGCCCGCGTCCTCCTCAACGACCGTCGCCGGCAGCAGGTCGCTGAGACCGAAGCCACTCGCGTACGCCGGCACGTCGAGCGCGGCGCGCTCGAACCCGACGGCACCCGCCGTCTCGAACTCGACGGCTAGCTCGTACGCTCCCGGTGCGGCGCTCAGCTCGAGCGTCCCGATCTCCGGGTGGCGCGTCCCGCCGGTCGTTCGCTGCTCGGCGCGGATGCCGCCGTCGGCGTCCAGCAGGAAGGCCCCGGCACGCAGGTCCTCGCGCCCGGACGGCGTGCGGTAGGAGACGACGACATCAGTTGCACCGCCTTCGCCTCGGAACGTCGCAGCGGCAAACGGAAACCGGACGCGGTCCGGCGGTGCGTAGTCGAAGCGCTCGGGCATGCGGTTCATTAGGCTCCGCGCCCGCGTCGCCTCGTCCTCGCCAGCGGCCGAACTCCAGAAGGCGTAGTCGCCGTCGCGGAAGGCATCCTCGAAAAGCAGTGTGAAGCCCGGATAGGCCCAGCGGTTGTAGCGGCTGAAGTCTTTGCCGACGATGTCGTTGGTGAGCCATGTCGCCTCGGCGCGCGGGAGGCCGTAGCGGACGGCGACCTCGCCTTTGGTGGACGCCCAGCCCCGGCGGTCGCGGCGCGGGTCGGCGAAGAGGAGATCCGCTGCGGCGAGGCGGGCGACGTGTTCGAGGCGGCGCTCGTTCTCGGTCGTCAGCAGGCGCGGGTCGCGGCGCTGCCAGAAGCGCTCGGTGAACGCTGCCGAGTCGGCGGCGAACGCGGCCTCGTCGTCCGCACCTACGAAGCGGGCGACGCTCTCGAGCGCCAGGCGCTGCGCCTCCGGCATTCCGCCAAGCGCGGCGTCGACGGCCCGGCTGGCCGCTCCGGTCTCGCCGGCGCGGTGGAGGGCGAGGCCGAGGAACAGGTTGGCGTCAGGATCGGCGGGGCGAGCCGCCTTCATCCGGCGGGCGGCGGCGAGGAGGGCGGCGTCGTCGCGGGCCGTGAGCGCGGTGCGGAGCGCGAGGCGGTGGGCCGACGCGCGGCGCGGCTCAGCAGCTAGCGTCTGCTCGATGTGGCTACCCGTGCGGCGGAGGGCACGGTTGGCTGCCCCGCTCATGCCTCGCTCGGCGGTGCGGTCCCACCCGCCCTGCCGGGCGGCGAGGCTGCGCCGCCAGTCGAACTCCAGGAAATACCCAAGCGCCTGCTCCTCGTGGGCCAGGGCACTCGCGGCATCGAGCGCGAGGATCCGGCGGGCGAGTGCGGCGCGGCGCCCGTCGGTCATGCTGAAGGCCCGTTCCTCGCTCAGTTCACGCTGAAACTGCCGGAGCCGGGTTTCGAGGTAGGGCACGTTGTCCGGCTCGATCTCGACGGCCCGCGTCCCGTGACGCCGAGCGCGGCGCTCGTCGCGCAGCGGCCCGGGTGCTCCGTAGGCGAGCGCCAGCAGGTGATGGGCTTCGGCGCTCCGCCGGTCGCGCTCCAGGGCGCGCTCGGCGAGGGCGACAGCGTCTGTGAGGTGCCCCTGCGCGTAGGCTGCGCGCGCCGCTGCCAGCGGCTCGGCGGTCGCCTGCCCGTGCGGCTGCGCGGCAGCAGCCGGGCTGAGCAGGAAGGCGACGAGGACGAGAGCGCGGAGCATGCGACGAGGCTGGGGACCGGGAGAGGATATGATCCCAACGACTGCGCCGCAAGGCAAGCCCGCCGCCGCGAACGGTCCGACGCCGGGGCAAAATGCACAAATCCGTGCCCCGGTGGTCTGCTCCCTACGCTCTCACGACCCGGGCGAACCGCCGCTTGCCGACTTTCAGCACGAGCGGTGCCCCTGCCAGGTCGATGTCGGCGAACGGGTCGGTGACCTTCTCGTCGTCGACTGAGACGGCGTTCTGCTGGACGAGCCGCCGGGCCTCGCCATTGGACTTGGCGAACCCCGCCTGCCGCATGAGGTCGATAATCCCAACCGTCTCACCATCGACCGCAACCTCCGGCATGTCGTCCGGGACGCCGCCCTGGATCACAGTCTTTTCGAAGTGACGCCGCGCCGCGTCGGCGGCACCGGCACCGTGGTACATCCGCACGACCGTGTGCGCGAGGTCGTGCTTGGCGTCGCGGGGGTTCTCGTCGGCGTACGTCTTCCAGCGGGGCAGATCGTCCGTCGGCACGTCGGTGGCGAGTTCGACCCAGCGGTAGATCAGCGCGTCAGGGATCGAGAGCGTCTTGCCGTACATCTCCTCCGGCGGCTCGGCGATGCCGACGTAGTTGTCGAGCGACTTCGACATCTTCTCGAGGCCGTCGGTGCCCTCCAGAATCGGCATGGTGAGGCAGACCTGGGGCTCCTGCCCGGCCGCGCTCTGGATGTCGCGCCCGACGAGGAGGTTGAAGGTCTGGTCGGTCCCGCCCAACTCTACGTCGGCCTCCAGCTCGACCGAGTCCTGGGCCTGGGCGAGCGGGTAGAGAAACTCGTGGACCGAGATCGGCTCGCCTTTCTTGTAGCGGTTCTCGAACTCGTCGCGCTCCAGCATCCGGGCGACGGTGTAGCCCGAGGCGAGGCGGATCACGTCGGCGAAGCTCATCTGGCCGAGCCAGTCGCCGTTGTAGCGGATCGTCGTCTTGTCCGGGTCTAAGATTTTCGAGGCCTGCTCGAAGTAGCTCTGCCCGTTCGCGCGCGTCTCCTCGAGCGTCAGCGCGGGCCGCGTCTTGGACTTCCCGCTCGGGTCGCCGATCATCCCGGTGAAGTCACCGACGATGAGGACGACGCGGTGGCCGAGGTCCTGGAACTGCCGCAGCTTGCGGAGCACGACGGCGTGGCCGAGGTGAAGGTCGGGCCGGCTCGGGTCGCAGCCGAGCTTGACGGTGAGCGGCGTGCCAGTGGCCTCGGCCCGCTTGAGCTTTTCGACGAGCGCGTCTTCGGGGATGATCTGCGCCGTGCCGCGCCGGATCTGGGCGAGTTGGTCGTCGAGGGGGGGGAAAAGCATGGGCGTCGCCCGTTTCTGGTTTGCCGTTTCTGGTTTCTGGTTTATCAGGACCGACCGTTGTGCTCAACCAGAAACTAGAAACGAGGAACTATAAACCCGTCCGTTCGAGGCGGCGCTTGGATTCGCGGTCGGCGATGTCGCGGCGCTTGTCGTGGAGCTTCTTGCCGCGCGCGAGGGCGATTTCGACCTTCGCCCAGCCGGCCTTGAAGTAGAGGCGGAGCGGGACGATCGTCAGGCCCTTCTGCTCGGTGCCCTTTCTGAATTTCTCGATCTCCTTCTTGTGGAGCAGCAGGCGGCGCGGGCGGGTCGGCTCGTGGTGAGCGTAGTGGCCGTAGGGTGCGATGTGGCAGTTGAAGAGCTGCATCCCGGCCTCGTCCACGGCGCAGAACGCTTCCTGCAAGTTGACCTTGCCCGCCCGCAGCGACTTCACCTCGGAGCCCTTCAGCTCGATCCCGGCCTCGACCCGGTCGAGGAGCTCGTACTCGTACCGCGCGCGTCGATTCGTGATGATGACCTTGACACCCTCGCTCATGCCTCTGCCTCGTCGTCCTCTACGGGGATCACGACAAACGGAATCTCGGGCACCGCGTCGAGAGCGCGGTGGTAGAACAGGTGGTTCACCCACTCGTCGAGACCGGCGTGGGCGAAGCCCGCGAGCGTGACACCTCCCATGCCGGGGTCGGTCCCCGCGCCGGCCGGTCCGTCGTGCCCGAAGGCGATGTCGCGGAGGTGCCGCGCCTCGTCCGGCGCGACCGTCCCGACCGGGGCCGCGAGGAGCGCCCACACGAACGGGCGCGTCGTGAGTTCGAACCACTCGCGCCCGAGGTCGAGCGCGACCCCATCGCTGCCCGCTTCGCCCACGCGGAGCACCGCGTCGAGGTCGGCCGGCTCCGGCGCGCTCGGGTCGAGCGGGACGAAGCTCGGCTGCGCGTCGTACAGCTCTTTCAGCACGACCTGCGCCAGCAGCGCCTCCTGCGCGTGCCGCGGGTCGATCCCGACGCGGCGGATGGCGTCGAGCCCGCTTCGTACGTCGAGCCGCACCGGGTCTGCCGCACCGCCGACGAGCGCCACGCCGGGGACGACGGAGAACGCATCGGGGTCGCGGAGCACGGAGAGCGTCGAGACGAAGGCGAGGTCGGCGTCGCCGGTGCGGAGCAGCCGCTCGGCGTCGCGGAGCGAGGCTGCCTGCCAGCCGGCTACGGCGCTGCGGCTGGCCCACGCCTCGGCGAGGGCACGAGCAGCGGGCACGTCGGGGGCGAGAAGCAGCATGACGATGCCGAGTCACGAGCGGCTGCTTGAAGCAGTCACCCGTAGCTCGTCACTTTCTTCCCTTTTCCTGGATGCGCGCCGCCTTGCCGCGGAGGCCGCGGAGGTAGTAGAGCTTGGCGCGGCGGACGCGGCCCTCGCGGACGCGCTCGATCTTCGCCAGCTTCGGCGAGTAGAGCGGGAAGACGCGCTCGACGCCGATGCCGCCGGAGACCTTGCGGACGGTGAAGGTCTTCGTGGAGCCGTGGCCGCCGCGCGCGATGACGACGCCCTGGAACTGCTGGACGCGCTCCTTGTCGCCTTCGATGACGCGGACGTGGACGTTGACCGTGTCGCCGGCCTTGAAGTCCGGGATGCCGTCGCGGAGCTGCGTCGCTTCGACGAGGTCCATCAGTTCGTGTGCCATGATCGTTGTGTGTTTCGGGTGGGAGCGTGCGAGCCGGCACGCGGGTTAGTCGGTGGTAGGGTCGAGCGAATCAGCGTCTGGCAGATCGGCGTCGAGGAGGTCGGGGCGGCGCGCCCGGGTCCGGGCGAGGCGCTGGGTCTCGCGCCACGCGTCGATGCGGCGGTGGTCGCCGGAGAGGAGCACGTCGGGGACGGCCTCGCCCCGGAACTCGGCCGGGCGCGTGTAGACCGGCGCGCCGAGGAGCCCGTCCTGGAACGAGTCCGAGAGCGCTGACTGCGCGTCGCCGAGCACGCCGGGCACGAGCCGCACGAGGGCGTCGACGAGGACAAGCGCCGGCAGTTCGCCGCCCGAGAGCACGTAGTCGCCGACCGAGACCTCGCGCGTCACGAGCGCGTCGCGGACCCGCTGGTCGATGCCTTTGTAGTGGCCCGCGATGAGCAGGAGGCGGGGCTTCAGCGACAGCTCGTTCGCCATCGGCTGGTCGAGGAGGTCGCCGTCGGGCGTGAGGAAGATGACCTCCTCGCGGCCGTCATCACCGTCCTCGCCCCACTCGGCCTGGATCTGCTCGATGCAGGCGAAGAGCGGACCGGGGGTGAGCACCATGCCGCCGCCGCCGCCGAACGGGTAGTCGTCGACCGTGCGGCTCTTGCCCTCGGCCCAGTCGCGGAGGTCGTGCACGCGGACGTCGACCAGCCCTTTGCGCTGGGCGCGCTGGAGGATAGAGTGCTCCAGCGGCCCGGCGACGAGGCCGGGGAGCGCGGTGACGATGTCGATTCGCATCAAAGAACAGGTTCGAGTGTCGAGTTACAAATGACGAGTGTCGAATGGCTTCAAAACTCGACACTCGTCATTCGACGTTCGTCACTCTAAAAGGCCTTCGGGCGGAGCGATCGTGATCTGCTCGGCGTCGAGGTCGATGGTGGTGACGATCTCGTCCACGTCCGGGACGAGGGCGTCGGGGCGGCCGTCGCGCTGAACGACGAGCAGCGGGTGCGCGGTGCCGTCGAGCACGTCGGTCACGGTACCGACCGCCTCGCCACCTTCAGTAACGACGGCGAGGCCGATGAGGTCGTGGAGGAACACCTCGCCCTCTTCCAGCGGCGGGAGATCGGCGGCGTCGGCGAAGACGCCCTGGCCGCGGAGCGCGTCGGCGGCGTCGCGGCCTGCGATGCCGTCGAAGCGCACGAGCGCGACCAGTCCGCGCTTCGTCGGCTGAAACCGGAGGGCTTCGACCGCGCGCGGCTGCGCCGTCTCCGGCGTCGCCCCGACGTAGACCTGCGCTAGCGCCGCGAGGCGCTCGGGGTCGTCCGTTTCGGGGATGACCTTGACCTCGCCCTGCACGCCGTGGGCGCGCCCGCAGGTGCCGACGAGGAGGAGGCTATCGGTGTTGGCGGAAGTCACGGGAGCGAGGCGACTAGTCAGCTTTCTTGTCTTCGGCCTCGGCTTCTGCATCGTCCGGGTCGCCCTCTTCGGCTGCGGCGGCAGTCTGCTCAGCCACTTCCTCGCCGGCTGTGTCGGCGACCTCTTCGGTCGTCTCGGCTTCGGCGGCGGGCTGCTCTTCGGCCGCGTCCGGGGCCTCGTCGGCAACGTCGTCGGCGCTCGTCTCGGCCGCTGCGTCTTCCGCCTCGGCAGCGGGCTCCTCAGCTTCCTCGGAAGAAACTTCTTCCGCAGCCGGTTCTTCCGTGGCGGGCGCTTCGGCGGCTTCCGGCTCGGCGGTTTCTTCTTGGGCCTCGTTCTCGGTCACTTCCTCGACGGCGTTCTCGGCGGAGGCCGTGGCAGCTTCCTGGGCCTCGCTGTCGGCAGTTTCCTCGGGCGTGTCAGACTGCGCCTGCTCGGTCTCGGCTTCGAGGGCTTCCTGGCGCGCCTCTTCGGCCTTCTTGCGGGCTTCGGCTTCGGCGTCGGCCTTCTGCTTGGCGAGTTCGGCCTCGCGGGCGGCGCGCTCTTCGGCGAGGCGCTTAGCCTCGGCGGCGGCGGCAGTGCGTTCGGCTTCGAGCGCTTCAGCGCGGCGGTCGGCGGCGGTCGTCTTGACCGGGCCTTCCTTCTCGCCGCGACGGGCGCGGAACTCCGCGAGGGCTTGCTCGATCTCGTCGGCGGGCTTGCCCTTGCGGAGCAGGTGCAGCTGGAGCATCAGGCCCTGGTCCGAGAGGAGGTTGCGGACCGTGTGGCTCGGCTGCGCGCCCTGCTGGAGCCAGTAGAGGATGCGGTCCTCCTTGAGCGTGACCTGGGCGGGCTCGTCGATGGGCCGGTAGCGGCCGAGGTCCTCGATGAACCGGCCGTCGCGCGGGCTGCGGGCGTCGGCGGCGACGAGGGCGAAGATGGGGCGCTTCTTCCGGCCGAGCCGGCGCAGGCGGAGTTTGACTGCCATGTTGGGTGTTTCTGGTTTGGAGTTTCTAGTTTCTAGTTTTTCCGTTTCCCGTCGGCGGCTCGGTCCCCAACGAGGAACCAGAAACGAGGGACGAGAAACAGGCGAAGCCTATCGTCGTCCGCCGAGCATCTGGCCGAGGTCGGCCACGCGGCCCTTCGAGGCCATCTTGCTCATCGTCTTCATCATCTTCTTCATCTCGCGGAACTGCTTGAGGAGCTGGTTGACGTCCTGCACCTGGACGCCGGCACCGCGGGCGATGCGCTGGCGGCGGCTGCCGTTGATGAGGTTCGGCTTCTCGCGCTCCTCCTGGGTCATGCTCTGGATCATGGCCTCGATGTGGACGAACGCGTCGTCCTCCACGTCGACGTCCTTGATCTGCTTGCCGATGCCGGGGATCATGCCGAGGAGGTCCTTGACCGACCCCATGTTCTTGATCCGCTGGAGCTGCTGGTAGAAGTCGTCGAGGTTGAAGTCCTGGCTGCGGATCTTCTTCTGCAGCTTCTCGGCCTCGGCCTCGTCGAACTCGGCCTGCGCCTTCTCGACGAACGACACGATGTCGCCCATGCCGAGGATGCGCTGGGCCATGCGCTCGGGGTAGAACTCGGCGAGCGCGTCGAGCTTCTCGCCCATCGAGGCGAACTTGATCGGCTTCTCGACGACCGTGCGGATCGAGAGCGCCGCGCCGCCGCGCGTGTCGCCGTCGAGCTTGGTCAGCACGATGCCGTCCACGTCGAGGCGGTCGTTGAACGCCTTCGCGGTGTTGACCGCGTCTTGCCCGGTCATCGAATCGACGACGAAGAGCACCTCGTCCGGCTCGGTGGCGGTCTTAATGTCGACCACCTCCTGCATCATCTGCTCGTCGACGTGAAGCCGCCCGGCGGTGTCGATGATGACGGTGTCGCGGCCTGTCCGTCGCGCCTCGGCGACGGCTTCGCGGGCCACCTTGACCGCGTCCGAGAGCGGGACGCCGTCCTCGCCGCGGAGCGCAAAGACGGGGACGTTGATGTCGCGGGCGAGGGTTTCGAGCTGGTCCACGGCCGCCGGGCGGTACACGTCGGCGGCGGCGAGGAGCGGGCTGCGGCCTTTGCCCTTGAGGTGGCGCGCGAGCTTGGCGCTGAACGTGGTCTTGCCCGAGCCCTGGAGGCCGGCGACGAGGATCACCTGCGGCGGGCGCTTCGGCTGGTTGAGGTCGACGTGGACGTCGCCGAGGAGGAAGACGAGCTCGTCGTAGAGGATCTTGACGAACTGCTGGCCTGGGGAGACGGCAGTGAGGACGGCCTCGCTCGTGGCCTGCTCCTTCACCTTGTTCGTGAAGTCGCGGGCGACCTGGTAGTTGACGTCGGCGTCGAGGAGCGCGCGGCGGACCTCGCGCATCGTCTCGGCGATGTTGAGCTCGTTGATCTTGCCCTGGCCCTTGACGTTTTTGAGGGCCGCGTCGAGCTTGTCGGACAGGCTGTCGAACATGGTGCGCAGTGGGGAGAGAGTGGAGTGCAGACCGCAGGCGGTTCGTCGGCGAACCTGGACCGAAGCGGTCCTGCGGTGCCGGGGGCGGAGCCGTCGGGCACGGCCGTACCCCGCAGCGGGTTCCGGACTGGGCAGCGCCCAAGATACGGACGCGCCCGCTTCTCGCCGTGCAGACGCGGCGAAGAAAGAGCACTCTCTTATCCTCTGATTTCCTCCTTATCCTCTGCTTTCCTCGCCTCGCTCCGAAAACTGCCCCCCTCCGAGGCTGGCAGGGACAGGCTTTCACGAAGGGGGCCGGGCGCTTTCGGCCAGCGCGCCGCTGTCGGGACGCCGGGGCCTGAAGCAGCCGCCTCTAGCGACCCCACCTTCGGGGTTAGGGCGTTGTCGAGACCGGACACCTCACCGTCGTCCGCTAGGCCGCCACTTTGCCGAGAGGGAGGTCCAGCGTGACCAGGGTGCCCTGACCGGGGACCGAGACCACGTTCAGGTGACCGCCGACGAGCGCCAGGCGCTCGCGGAGGCTCGGCAGCCCGAGCGTGGCCTCACTCTCTCCGCGCTGCCCCGGGTCGAACCCGACGCCCTCGTCCCGCACCACGACGCGGACGCGCTCCCCCACCCGCGACGCGGCGATGAGCACCCCGTCCGTCTCGGCGTGCTTGACGACGTTGAGCAGCAGTTCGCGGAGCGCCTGGTAGAGCAGCTCGCGGAGGCCCTCGCCCGGGAGCGTGAGGTCCGGGGTCACCCGGACCCAGACCTTCAGGTCGTAGTACTCGCGGGCGTGGTCGGCGAGCCAGTCGAGCAGGTCGTCGAGACGGTCGTTGTGGAGAAACGGCGGGCTCAGCTCATGCGACAGGGTGCGCGTCTTCTCGATGGCCTCGTCGAGGATAGCTCCGAGCCGGCCGGCGTCGCTGCCGGTGGCCGTCGCGAGCTGAGCCCCGACGAGGAGCTGCTGGAGGTCGTCGTGGAGGACGTGGGCGATGCGGCGGCGCTCCTGCTGCTCGGCGAGCGTGAGCGCGCGGGCAAGCGTCCGCACCTGCTCCGTCTGCGCCTCAACGCGGGCTTCGAGCGTCCCGTTGAGGTCGGCGAGGGCGCGCTCGGCCTCCTTGCGCTCGGTGATGTCGAAGTTGACGCCGAGCATGCGGACGGGCCGGCCGGCGGCGTCGCGGGCGACGTGGCCGCGGGCGGCGAGCCAGCGCATCGTCCCGTCGGGCCGGAGGACGCGGAACTCGTTGACGTAGGAGCCTCCGGCGTCGAGCGCCTCCTGCACGGCGCGGTGGACCCGTTCCCGGTCCTCGGGATGAACGAGGCGCTCCCACACCTGGGCCGGGGGGACGCCCGCCTCAGCAGGCAGCCCCACGAGGTCGAAGACGCCGTCGGACCACGAGACTACCCCCGTGGCCACGTCGAGGTCCCAGGTGCCGATTCCCGCAGCGTCCTGGGCGTGGCGGAGGCGCTCCTCGTTCTCGCGCAGCAGCGCCTCAGTGCGCGTGCGCTCCGTGATGTCGGTGAAGAGGATGCCGACGCGGTGGCTCCCGGGCTCGCAGACCCGGAACGCCTCGATCTCGAAGACGCGGTTCATGTCGGCCACCTCGCCGACGTGGCGCTCGGTGACGCCCGTGTCGGCGACGCGACCGTAGCGCTCGATCCAGTGCGCCTCCAGGTCGGGGACGAAGGACCGGGCCGTCCTGCCGATGGGGTCCACGAGGCCGCTCTGCTCTTCGAAGGCCGCGTTCGTCTCCAGGAACCGGTAGTCGCAGGGTGCACCGTCCTCGTCGTAGAGTACCTCGATGACGCAGAACCCCTGGTGGATCGAGTCGCTGAGCGCGTGGTAGAACTGCTCGCCCGGCCGCTGCGCTGCTGCGACCTCGGCGGCGAGCTGAGCGGGACGCGCTGTGAACCTGCCGAGGAAGGACGAACCTGGGAAACGCCTAGTCATCGTCTACGCGGGGTTGAGGCGGCACATATTTTCGCCTGCAATGTTATAGTACGCTTTTCCCTGGACTATAACAAGGGGTTTCCCCCATAAACCTCTACCTTTTTTCCCTAATGCGTCTGGTGTTACGTTCCTCCCCAGCCGTCAGCCTCTTTGTTTTTTGCCACTTGCCTTTTCCGCTATGCCAGACGCCACGCTCGACCCGTGGTGGGACTTCGCCCTTGACGCCGGCGACAATCCTCACCTCACCGACGAGACCGGCAGGCCTGTCGTCAACCCGCCGGACGCGGACGGGCGGCTCGGGCTGGACTACAGCTCGTACCTCGGGCTGGACCTGCTGCTGAGTGCTCAGGTCCCGGCCTCCCGCGTACCGGACGAGCGCGTGTTCGTCATCATTCACCAGGTCTTCGAGTTGGTCTTCAAGCAGATGGCCTTCGACCTCGCGGTCGCTGCGCGGACGTGCGAGGCGCTCGCGGCACTGGACGAGGCCGAGGCGCTCGGCCTGGCGACCGAGCCGCTCCCGGACGAGCGCGGGCCGAGTGCGTTCTGGCGCCCCGGCCTGACGGCCGCCGCCCGCCTTCGCCACAGCGCCCGCGTGGTGCTTCCGGCGGTGATGTCGCTCGTCGGGCACGGGACCGATGGGGACGTGCTCTTCTCGACGCTGGAGTACCAGCGCTTCCGGGACCTCCTCACCCCGGCCAGCGGGTTCCAGACGGCCCAGCTCCGGCTCATCCAGCGCGCGCTCGGCAAAGGCCCGCTCCTCGACGTGCCGGTCTTCCCGGGAGCGACCTATGGGGCGAACTACACCGGTGCGCCCTGCGGGCACGTCGCCCTCGGCGACCCGCTCGTGCTGCGCTCCGGCCACCCCCGCGCCTTCCCCGACGACGACCACCCGGCGCACCTCGTCACCCGGCTCGACGCCCTCGCCCACGCCGTCCTCGCCCGCCTCGCCTCCGAGGCAGATGGCCTGCCCGCACCGCCCACGGTGCGCCGGATTCTGGAGGAAGACCTCGACCGCTCCGCCGCCCGCGTCCGGGCCACGCTCGGCAAAGCGCCCGACGCCGACGCGGTCGCCGAACGCTTCCGGCGCGACCTCGCCGCCGTGGCCGAGCGGGAGAACGCGCGGCGCGGCGGTCTCGTCGACGCTCGGCTGGGGGCGCACGCGCTCCACGTCCGTCACCCGCGCACTTGCCTCGCCTTCGTCCTCGACCGGCTGGCTTCGGCCGATGCGGCACTCCACGACCCTGGAGCAGAGAGCTTCCTGACGGCTCACCGCAAAGCGGTCCGGCGGCACGTCGCGGGCGAGGGCGGCACCGGCGGCGGCGGGATGCCCTACCTGGTCACGAGCCAGCGCTTCCTGCTCCCGCTCTTCCCCGCCCTCGTCGCCTACGCCGACCTCGGCGCTGCCGGCACGGCCGAGGCCCCGGACCGGTGGTGAAGCCACCTACCCGGCTGCGTCCCGCGCCCGGAGCGCATCGGTGGTCTCGACCGCGTGGCGGAGGTGCGGGATGACGATGCTTCCGCCGACGACGAGTGCGACGTTGAGCGCGTCGTCGAGCTCGTCGTCCGTGAACCCGGCCTCGACGCACTGCGTCAAGTGGTAGTCGATGCAGTCGTTGCAGCGGAGCACGGCCGAGGCGACGAGGCCGAGGAGTTCTTTGGTCTTCGCGGGGAGCGCGCCGTCGCGGTAGGCGGCGCTGTCGAGGTTGAAGAAGCGCTTGATGCCGAGGTGGGCCTTCTCATCGAGGATGCGGGCGTTCATCCGGGTGCGGTAGGCGTCGAAGGCGGCGAGGCGCTCGGCGGCGGGGGTGTCGTGCGGCATGGCAGTTGGTGTATGCTTTGGTGAGAGCAGGGAAGCTACTGCCTTCTCTGAACACGTCACAATCGCTGTAGGGGCGTAGCATGCTACGCCCCTACGACGCCGGGATGCACTGCTCCGTCCGTCGCCCGCCCCGAATCTGAATGAGGGGGCTATCTCCTCGCTCCGACACCCTCTGTCTTCGCTCGTCAATATGGCAGACCTCAGGCTCCACGCCGAGAAAGCTGCCCTCCGCGCCCGATTCCGCGACGCCCGACTCGCGCTCACCGACGCCGAGGCCGCCGCCCACAGCACCGCCATCTGCGAGCGTATCGCCGCGCTGCCAGAGGTCAAGGCCGCCGGGACGGTCCACGTCTACTGGCCGGTCACGGCGCGGCGCGAGGTGGACACGCGCCCACTCGTCCGGCGGCTCCACGGCGCAGGCACGCGCGTCGTCCTCCCAGTCGTCGCGGACTTCGACGGGGCACCCCGCCTCCGGCACGTCCGGTTCGAGGGCGAGGACCGGATGCAGACGAACCACTGGGGCATCGCCGAGCCGGTCGGCACGGCTGACGCCGACCCCAGCGACCTCGACGTGGTCATCGTCCCCGCCTTCGGAGCCGGGCGGGGCGGACACCGCATCGGCCACGGGCGCGGGTTCTACGACGCATTTCTCGCGGGCCTCGCTGCCGTCACCGTCGGCGCGGTCTACGCCGCCTGCCTGGTCGATGCCGTCCCCGCCGAGGCGCACGACGTGGCGCTGGGCATCGTCGTGACCGAGCGAGAAGTGGTGCGGGTGGGGACGGGGGAAAGAGAGCGTGGAGAGCAGGGAGGGTGAGGAGGGCTGTCTAGCCTCGCCGTCGGCGCGCTGTTCTCAGCCTGAGTTGCCCTCCCTTCCCTCCTCTCCTTCCATTCCCTCCACGCCAAATCAATCAGCGTGCAAAGCACACCTCAACCTCACGCTTCTTCCAGCGCAGCGCCCTGGGCGATGACCTCCTCCTGGACGTGGCGTGGCATCGCGTCGTAGCGGTCGAACTCGGCGTGGTGCAGGCCGCGACCCTGGGTCATCGAGCGGAGGCTCGTCGAGTAGCGGTAGAGCTCGGCCTCGGGGACCTGGGCGATGACTTTCTGGAACGGCCCCTCGGCCTCCATCCCCTGGACGCGGGCGCGCCGCGTGTTGAGGTCGCCGAGCACGTCGCCCATGTGGTCCTCCGGGACGAGGACTTCGAGGTTGTAGACCGGCTCCAGGATCACCGCTTTGGCCTCGCGGAAGGCGTCGCGGAAGCAGTAGCGCGCGGCCGTCTTGAACGCGTTCTCGTTCGAGTCCACGGCGTGCATCCCGCCGTCGTAGACCACCACGCGGACGTCGCCGACGGGGTAGCCCGCGACGGGCCCCTCGCGGAGCGCATCGTTGATCCCCTTCTGGATCGCCCCGAAGAACCGGCGCATGTCGATCACGCCGCCGACGATCCCGTCGATGTACTCGATCGTCGAGCCCCACTCGGTCGTGACGTGCTCGACGTTGCGGACCTTGATGTCGTCCGGGGGTTGGAACTCGCCGTTCAGAGGCTCGACCAGGAGCGAGATGTCGGCGAACTGGCCGGCCCCGCCCGTCTGCTTCTTGTGGCGGTACGAGGCGCGGGCGCGGCCCTGGACGGTCTCGCGGTAGGCCACCTTCGGGCGGTCGAACTCGACCTCGACGCCGAAGCGGTTCTTGAGGCGGTACCGCGCCACGTCGAGGTGCTGCTCGCCCTGGCCGGCGAGCGTCATCTGGCCGAGCGAGGCGTCGTGCTCGATGTGGAGCGCGGGGTCCTCCTTGTGGAGCTGGTTGAGGCCCTGCGCGAGCTTGTCCTCGTCGCCGCTCTTGGTCGTGCGGATGGCGACGCGCATCCGGGGCTCGGGAAACGTGATGGGCGTGCGGACGGCGTTCGAGCCCTTGCGCCGGAGCGTGTGGTTGGTCGCCGTGCCGCGGAGCTTGACGGCCGCTCCGAGGTCGCCCGCGACGAGCTTGGTGACCGAGTCGCGCTCGTGCCCGTTGATGACGAAGAGCTGGCCGAGGCGCTCGGACGCGCCGGTCTGGGCGTTCTCGAGGTCGATGTTGGGCTCGAGCGTCCCGGAGTGGACCCGGAAGAAGGAGTACTCGCCGACATGCTGCTCGGCCATCGTGCGGTAGACGAACGCGATGGGCTCGGCGGCGGGGTCGTAGCTGGCTTCGCCCTCGTCCATCTGGGCCGGCGGCATCATCGGCGGGGCCGGGCAGACGTTGTCGATGAAGCCCATCAGGCGGCTCACGCCGACGTTCTCCTTCGAGATCGTGAGGAAGATCGGGAAGAGGTCGCGCTTGATCATAGCCTCGCGGAGACCCTGGCGCATCTCGTCCTCGGTCAGCTCACCCTTCTCGAAGTAGAGCTCCATCAGCGCCTCGTCGTTCTCGGCGATGTTCTCGACGAGTTCGTTGTGGAGCCGCTGCGCCTCGTCGCGGAAGGCGTCGTCGATCTCGCTCTCGGTCGCCTTGCCCTTGTCGTCGAAGGTGAGCTGCTTCATCAGGAGCACGTCGATGACCGAGCGCGTCCCTGCGCCGCCGGGGAGCTGGACGACCGTCGCGGCGCGCCCGAAGCGCTCGTGCATCTGGCGCACGATCTCGCCGAAGTCGGCGTTGTCCTGGTCGAGCTTGTTGATGACGAACATCGACGGCGTGCCGGTCTGCTCACAGTAGCGCCACGACTGCTCGGTGCCGACCTGGACGCCCTCGGCGGCGTCGAGCACGAAGATCGCCGTGTCGGCCACTTTGAGCGCCGTCACGACCTCGCCGACGAAGTCGAGGTAGCCGGGCGTGTCGAGGATGTTGATCTTGTGGCCCTTCCACTCGGCGTGGAGCAGGCTCGTGAAGATGGACATTTCGCGCTCGTGCTCGCTCGGGTGGTAGTCCGAGACGGTGTTCTGCTCCTCGACGGTGCCCATGCGCTGGACCGCGCCGGAGGCGTAGAGCATGGCTTCGGCGAGCGAGGTCTTCCCGCTGCCCTGGTGCCCGACGAGGGCGACGTTGCGGACGTGGTCGGCATCATAGACTTTCATGGGAATCGAGGGGTTGGTGACAGGGGGTGAAGTCCGCACGGGGCGAAAGGGGGACGGTAAGATATCGTGAGGCGGGCGGGAATGGAAGAGCTTCCGGGAGTGGAGGAAGGAAAGTGTGGAGGATCGGACGAGCGGAGGATCGGACGAGGTCTTGGATTCGTCGTCACGCTATCTTCCCTGCTTCCGCTCTTCTCCGCTTCCGCCCGTGCCCCTCCTCGCCCTCGAAACCGCCACCGACGTGTGCAGCGTCGCCCTCGTGGACGGCGACGCCCGCGTCACCGGCCTAGCCGAGACGCTGGAGCCGCGCTCGCACGCTGCCCGCCTCGTCCCGCTCATCCAGGAGCTTCTCGCCGAGCACGGCTTCGCCCCGTCGGACCTCGACGCTGTCGCCGTGTCGGCGGGGCCGGGGTCGTACACCGGATTGCGGATCGGCGCGAGCACGGCGAAGGGGCTGGCGTGGGTGACGGGGGCCGACCTCGTCGCCGTGCCGTCGCTGGAGGCGCTGGCGTTCGGCGCGCTCGGCCGCATCGCCGAGGGCGACCTGCTCGTCGCCGCCTTCCGGTCGCGCCGGGGCGAGGTCTACGCCGCCGCCTTCGGACGCAGTGGGGACAGCCTGTCTACCCTCGTCCCCGCCGAGGCTGTGCTGCTGGACGCCCTCGCCGCCTGGCTGCCCGGCACCGAGGGCACGCGCTGGGTCGCAGGCGAGGCCGGCGCGCTCGCAGCCGAGGCGCTGCCCACCGAGACGCGGGTGCTGGACCCGGCCGCCGTTCGCCCGTCCGCAGCCCTCGTCGGCGTGCTCGGCGTGCGCCGCCTGGCAGCGGGGCAGACGGAAGACGTGGCGGCGTTCGAGCCGGACTACCTCAAAGCCTTCGTCGCCAAGCGCGGAAGCTCTATCTTTGACCGGCTGCCGAAGTGACCGAACACGCGCCCCGCCGTGGGCGTTGGTCTCTCCCCTCCCCGCCTTCCTCCCTCGCCATGTCCTGGTTTCAGCGCAAGACCGCCGGCATCAAAACCACCCGCACCGAGCAGAACGAGACGCCGGAGGGCTACTGGCGCAAGGACCCCAACACGGGCGAGATGGTCAGCCTCCGGGTCCTCGAGGAGAACCACATGGTGACCGACTCCGGCCACCACTTCCCGCTCAGCGGCCTCGGCTACTGCCGGATGCTCTTCGACGACGGCCAGTTCACCCGCTTCGACGACGACCTCGTCTCGACCAACCCGCTCGGCTTCCACGACCGCAAGCCGTACGACCTGCGGATCGACGCGGCGCAGGAGAAGACCGGCCTCAACGACGCGGCCGTCGCCGCCCTCGGAACCGTCGGCGGGCACACCCTGTCGCTGGCGGCGATGGACTTCTCGTTCATCGGCGGCTCGATGGGGTCGGTCGTGGGCGAGATCGTGACGCGGGCGATCCGGCGGGCGGTCGAGGAGCGCGCCGCGCTGATGATCATCTCGCAGAGCGGCGGGGCGCGCATGATGGAGGGCGCGCTCTCGCTCATGCAGATGGCGAAGACGAGCGCCAACCTCGCCGTCCTCGACGAGCACGGGCTGCCCTACATCTCGCTGATGACCTACCCGACGACCGGCGGCGTCACGGCCTCGTTTGCCATGCTAGGCGACTTCAACATCGCCGAGCCGGGCGCGCTGATCGGCTTCGCCGGGCCGCGCGTGATCCGCGAGACGATTGGCCGCGACTTGCCAAAGGGCTTCCAGAGCGCCGAGTTCCTCCTCAAGCAGGGCTTCCTCGACGACATCGTCCCGCGCCCCAAGCTGCGCCGCTCACTGGTGCACATGCTGAACCTGCTCTTCGAGAACAAGGAAGCGGTGCCTGCACTGCCGAACCCGGCGGCCATCGAGACGGCGCTGTGAACAAGCGCTCCCTCTCCCTCCGCCGCCGAAGCGACCAGCAGTCCAACGACGACCTCGCGGGGAAGACACCGGCCGAGCTCATCGGCATGGTGTGGCCGCTTACCGAGGCTGCCTGGGCCTTTAAGAGCGCCGCCGAAGGAGGCGGCACCGAACCCGATGCTCAACGCCGACTACCGCGACATGTTGTCCGCCTTCGCCGACGCGGGGGTTGAGTATCTGCTCGTCGGGGCCTACGCCCTCGCGGCGCACGGACAGCCGCGCGCCACGGGCGACATCGACCTGTGGGTCCGACCGTCTCCGGAGAATGCTGACCGCGTGCTCCGGGCGCTGCGAGCGTTCGGGGCTCCACTCTCGGACGTCCGCCGCGAGGACTTCGCGCAGCCTGACATCGTGTTTCAACTCGGCGTCTCTCCACGCCGCATCGATGTTCTGACGGTGATTGACGGCGTCGGGTTCGAAGAAGCCTGGGCGGACCGACTCGAGTTGGTCTTGGACGGCATTGCGCTACCCGTCATTAGCCGGAAGCACCTGATTCAGAATAAGCAGGCCGTTGGCCGCTTACAGGACTTGGCCGACATCGAGCGCCTGCAAGGTGGTAGCAGCACGTAGCCCCTCGACGGCCTTCGTCCCATTTGCAACGAGGGCGAGCCTGATGGCATCTTCTAGGGCTGCCTTGCCCGCGGGTGGGCGTATGCTTGCGCTCCGTATTCCCCTCTGATCTCCATGTATTCCCCTCTGATCTCCATGCCGCCCACGCTTCCCGTTCAGACTGCCACGCCGAGCCGGTCTCGGCTGCTCGTGATTTTCGCCGTGTGGAACGGCGTGTGGCTCGTCTCGGCGGCACTGCACCTCTTTGCCTTTGCTCTCGACCAGGCTCCGCTGGCCTGGAGCCGGATGGGCTGGAACCTCGTGATCCTCAACCTGTGGGCCTGCGCCACGCCGGGCATCATCTGGGTCGTCCAGCGCTACCCGGTCGGCGGGCGGAGGGCGGTGCCGCACGCGCTCGTCCACCTCGGGGCGGCTCTCGCGGTGAGCCTGTTCACGACGGTCGCCTACTTCGCGCTGCGCGGCACTTTCGAGGCCCTCGCGGGCAACCCGTACGACGTGGTCGAGGAGTTCACGTCGCTCCAGGTGGGGACGCTCTTCTACGACTTTATCTTCTACACGGCCGTGGCGGCGGTGCTACACGCGCTGACCTTCCGGCGGCAGTCGCAGGAGCGCGAACTGCGGGCGGCGCAGCTAGAAAGCCAACTCGCGCAGGCGCAGGTGCAGGCGCTCCGCATGCAGCTCAACCCGCACTTCCTCTTCAACACGCTCCACGCGATCTCGTCGCTGATGGACGACGACGTGAAGCGCTCCCGGCGCATGCTCGTCGACCTCTCGGACCTCCTCCGGCTCTCGCTCGACTCGGTCGGGCAGCAGGAGGTGACGCTAGAGCAAGAGCTGGCGTTTCTGGAGCGCTACCTCCAGATCGAGCGCGTCCGCTTCGGCGACCGGCTGACGGTCGAGATGGACGTGGACGAGGCCACGCTCGACGCGCTCGTGCCGAACCTCATCCTCCAGCCCCTCGTCGAGAACGCGCTCAAGCACGCCGTCGCCCCCTTCGCCGGGCCGAGCCGCATCGCCATCCGCGCCCGGCGCGAGGGCGACACCGTCCGGCTGACCGTCTCCGACGACGGGCCGGGGTTGCCAACCCCTTCGGGCGACGGAGCCCCCACGTCCGGCAGCGGCGGCCTCGGGCTCCGCAACACGCGCGAGCGGCTGGCCCGGCTCTACGGCGAGCGCCACCGGCTCGTGCTCCGCAGCCGCCCGGGCGAGGGCCTGTCGGTCGACCTCACGCTCCCCTTCCTCACGACGCCGACCTTCGTGCCCCATGCCTGAGCCGGTCGCCCCGCTGGACCGCCCGCTCCGCGTCCTGATCGTGGACGACGAGCCCCCGGCGCGTAAGCGCCTCGCCCGGCTACTCAAAGGGCAGGACGGGTTCGAGACGGCCGGCGAGTGCGCCAACGGCCGGGAAGCGCTCGACGCCATCGGGGCCGAGCAGCCGGACCTCGTCCTGCTCGACGTGCAGATGCCGGAGTTGAGCGGTCTCGAAGTCCTCGAAGCGCTCGACCCCGAGACGATGCCGGTCGTGGTGTTCGTGACGGCCTACGACCAGCACGCGCTCCGCGCCTTCGAACTGCACGCGGTCGACTACCTCCTCAAGCCGTTCGACGACGAGCGGTTCGAGGTCGCCATTGGGCGGGCGAAGGCGCGGATCGAGCGTGGGCACCTCGCGGGCCTCAGCCGGCGGCTGCTAACCCTGCTGCGCTCCGTCGAGGGCGGCCCCGGCGAGCCGGACGAACTCGTCGAGCCGTCCGCTCCGGCCCAGGCCCCGACGGACCGCCTCGCCATCCGCTCCGGCGACCGGCTGCTGATCGTGAAGGTCGAGCAGATCGACTGGATCGAAGGCGCGGGGGTCTACGCCAAGCTGCACGTCGGCCCGAAGACGCACCTCATCCGCGAGACGCTCACGAACCTCGCCGAGCAGCTCGACCCCGAGCGCTTCGTCCGCATCCACCGCTCGACGATCGTCAACCGCGACCGGGTGCGCGAGCTGCGGAGCTACTTCCACGGCGAGTACATCGTGATCCTGGAGGACGCCACGCAGCTCAAGCTGAGCCGCACCTACCGCGACAGCCTCGACCAGATCGCGGGCAGGCTCGGCTAAGGGCTTACGGTTCTTCCCCCACGCCTTCGAGCGCGCGCCGGTAGAGCCGGTCGCCGATCCAAAGCGATTCCCGCCGGAGCCGGTCGAGCACGGGGCGCAGACGGTCGATGCGGCCTTCCTTCCGGGCGCGGACGAGCAGGCCGAGCGTGCCCGTCACACGTAGTCCGACCAAGCCCGCGCGCTTCCGGGCTTGCGTCTCGTCCAGCAGCAGCAGGCCGGCCCCAACCTCGACAGCGAGTGCGATGCCTTCGGCCTCACCGTCGTCGAGTTCTCCTCCGAGCAGCCGGAGCAGCGGACCGTCTTTCGGTGGCTGAACCTGGATCCAGCCGTCCTCCGGTGCTTTTTTGACCTCGGCTTCTCCTGGGCGGCCCTGTCCTTCTTCCACGGCTTCGCGCCACACAGCGGTCGGGGTCAGGAGTTAGCCGAAGAACGTCTTCAGCAGGTGAAAAAGGCCGGCGCGGGTGAGGTGAACGAGCGGTGATGTGTCGCTGACCACGACCTCGCGTAAGGCAGACTCTGGCACAGCTTACTCTCCCGCCTCACCGAGACCGTAGGCAAGGTCGTCCTCGAGGTCGTCGTCGGTGTAGGCGCGGGGGACGTGACGCTCGGCGAGGAGGTCGTCGAAGTCTCGCCTCGCCATGCCGGCCAGCCGCCGCGCCTTTCCGAGCGGAAGAACCTGGCGGGCGTAGAGCGCGAGCGCCAGTTCCGTCCTGAGCTCCTGCTCGGCCTGCGCGGGCGGCAGCCGGAGCGCGGCCGCCACGTCGTCGGGGATTTTCAGCACGAGCGCGCTCATGGCAACGTTGATGGAGTTCGACGCAGTCGCACGCAAGATAGCACAGGCTCGGGTGAGCGCCCCGCGCCGACCGGCCCGCGCAGCGCCCCGGCCCGTTCGTTTCAGCGCCCGGCGGATTCGTCACAACCGGGCATCCGGGCTCGAAATCACTCCGTAGTCTTTCCATGCGCCTCTCGCCGAGGGGCCGGCCCGGACGGGGAGCTGAGCAGGACTCCTCGACGCGCCGTCCTCGGCAGGGGCGTTTTCTGTTGCCCTCGCCTGCGGCGGCAGGTGCACTGACATGGTCTAGCGGTGCTTCGAAGCGTTCGTAGCTTGCCTGCTCCCCGCCTGCCCCAGGTCTGCCATGGAAACCTCGACGCGCCCGTTCCCCTTCGCTACGGCGTTCAGCCTGAACCGGCTGGTCGCGTTCTGGGAAGCCGCCGAAGACGGCCCCCTCGCACCGCTCGCCGCGCTCATTCGGGAGCGCCTTGCCGGTGCGCCGGACCTCCACGCGCCGGACCTCGACCCGGACGCGCTGCACGCGCACGGCGACCTCGTGGACCTGATGCTGAGCGCGGTTTTCCCTCGCGCCCAGTGGGACGAGAGCGTCGCCGCCTTGCTGCCTCCTTTCGGAACCGGGATGGTCTACGCCACGCCGACGTCCGAGCGGCTCGGCCTCTTCGGCGCGGCCACGCTCCACGAGCAGATGGACCTCGACCCGCGCGGCTTCGAGCTCGGCCGGACGATGATGGCCTACTACCTCGTGCTGGAGCGCTGCTACGGCATCACGGTGCCGTACGACTTCCCGCTCCTGCTCAACCTAAGCGACGCAGGCACAGAACTGGAGCGCCACTTCAAGCTGCTGATCGACACCCAGTTCGTCTGGGTCGAGACGCGCGGCGCGCGGCCGCCTCTGGGCGAGACCGACCTCGCCCGCCTCGTAGCCTCGCCCACGGACCGGGCGCTGTGGGAGCAGATGCTCCCGCCCGAGCGCTTCGCGCTGCACGGCTTCACGATCGCCACCGCACTCGACGTGACCGACGAGCAGGTGCTCTCGGCACTCCGCGACGACCTCCTCGAAAAAGCAGCGATGACGTCGGAGGCGAGCGTGGTGAGACTGGAGCGCCGGCTGCGCTCGCTCCTGCGCTCGCCCGACCTGCGCTTCGGGCTTATCTGCCTCGAAGACGGCGACGACCTCGGCGAGACGCAGCGCGTCCGGGCCATCGGGCGGAGCCTGCTGCTCTCGTCCGGCGCGGCCCCCGTCTGCCCGAGGCGGGGCGAGTCCGTCTACGCCCAGGCGCTCGGCAGCGGGTGCCCGGTGGTCGTCAGCGACCTCGCCGCGCACGAGCCGCAGACGGGCTACGAGGACCACCTGCTCGCCGAGGGGTTCGGGAGCCTCCTCGTCGCCCCGCTCCGCGTCGGCGAGCGGACGGTGGGGCTCTTGGAGCTAGCCGCGCCGCAGCCGGGGGCGCTCAACGCCTTCAACACGATGAAGATCGAGGAGGTGGCCAGCGTGTTCGCCACGGCGCTCCAGCGGAGCCTCGACGAGCGCGAAGACCACATCCAGGCCGTCATCAAATCGCAGTGCACCGCCATCCACCCAGTCGTCGAGTGGCGCTTCCGCGAGGCCGCGTTGCGCTACATCGAGGCCACGCCGGGTGCCGCGCCAGGCGAGCGGCGGCAGCTAGAGCCCATCGTCTTCCCCGGCGTCCTCCCGCTCTACGGTGCCTCCGACATCCGCGACTCCTCGACCCACCGCAACGCCGCGATTGCCGCCGACCTCGCCGAGCAGCTCAGTCTCGCCTTCGCGGTCGTCGTCGAGGCCTCGGCGCACCGGTCGCTGCCGGGCCTCGACGAACTCGGCTTTCGGCTCCAGTGCACGATCGACGAGGTCGGGGCCGGGCTCCGCACCGAGCACGAGGCCCACGTCGCTGAGTTTCTGCGGCGCGACGTGGAGAGCCTCTTCGACCACCTCGCACCCTACGGGGCCGGCGTCCGCGACCGCGTGGCGGCCTACCGGGCCGCGCTCGACCCGACACTTGGGATGCGCTACGAGGCGCGGCGGCACTACGAGGAGTCCGTCACGAAGATCAACGAGACGATTGCCTGCCACCTCGAGCGGCAGGACGACTACGCGCAGCGCCTCGTCCCGCACTACTTCGAGAATTACAAGACCGACGGCGTCGAGCACAACCTCTACGTCGGCGACGCCCTCCTCGAAGACCGCACCGTCGACCCGCTCGCCGTCCGCAACCTCCGCCTCTGGCAGCTCATGGCGACGTGCTCGACCGCCTGGGCGCTCGACCGCATCGCGCCCGACCTCCCGATGCCGCTCCAGGTGGCGCACCTCGTCCTCGTCCAGACGACCCCGCTCGCCATCCGCTTCCGCTACGACGAGAAGCAGTTCGACGTGGACGGGGCGTACAACACGCGCTATGAGATCGTCAAGAAGCGGATCGACAAGGCGTGCGTGGCCGGGACCGAGGAGCGGCTGACACAGCCGGGGCACCTCGCGATCGCGTTCACGCCTGGGCGCGCGGCGCAGGAGTACCAGACCTACCTCGACTACCTCCGCGCGGCCGGCTACCTCGGCGCGCCGGTCGAAGAGGTCGCCCTCGAGCCGATGCCCGGCGTCCACGGCCTCCGCGCCTTCCGCGTCCCGGTTGCCCCGCAGCCGCCGGGGATGGAGCTCGACGTGACGCCGGAGCGCGCGCGGGCCGCGGCGCTGGAAGCGAGCTGAGCGGAATCGGAACGGGCAGTGGCGCTGTCCCCTTCCCTAACCTGCGTGCTTTGCCGTAGTTTGCGCCCCGACCCCGCCTCCTTCACGAAGCCTTAACGACGTGGCAAACGGTTCAACGCAGGTCGCCCCCGAGACTGCTGATGCAGCGCGCGGTGCGTGGAAGTCCAAGCTCGGGTTCGTCCTCGCCGCGAGCGGGTCGGCGATTGGGCTGGGCAACATCGTCTTCTTCGCCTCCAACGCCTACCAGTACGGCGGCGGCGCGTTCTACCTGCCGTACTTCGTCGCGCTCTTCGTGATCGGGATCCCAGTGATGATCATGGAGTTCTCGCTCGGCACGATGACCGGGCAGTCGTTCCCGATGGCGCTCGGCCGGCTCGTCGGCAAGAAAGGCGAAGTGATCGGGTGGTTCACGATGGCGAGCGCGCTCTTCATCACGATGTACTACATCACGATCCTCGGGTGGGCGCTCTCGATGCTCTTCGGCGCGATGGGCGGCCTGCTGACCGACCCAGCCGTAGCTCCCTTCGTGCCGTTCGCCGAGCCGAGTGACGGGCCGAGCGCGACGGCCTACTTCTTCGGGCTGATCGCCACGTGGAAGCCGATGCTGGCCGTCGCGACGATCTGGGCGCTGACGATCCTCATCCTCTGGCGCGGGACCTCCACGATCGAGTCGGCGGTGCGCATCTTCGTGCCGCTGATGTGGGGGTTCATGATCGTCCTCATCGTGCGTGGCCTCACGCTCGACGGCGGGACCGACGGCGTGCTCTACCTCTTCACCCCCAACCTCGACGGGATCAGCGACGTCAACGTCTGGCAGGGGGCGTTCGCGCAGATGTTCTTCTCGCTCTCGCTCGGGCTGGGCACGATGACGGCCTACGCGAGCTACCTCCCCAAAGACGCCGACCAGATCAACAACTCGCTCCTCGTCAGCTTCCTCAACTGCGGGTTCGAGTACATCGCCGGCGTGGCGATCTTTGCGATGCTGTTCGTCTTCGCGCTCAACCCGGCCGGCTCGACGCTCTCGCTCTCGTTCTTCGTGATCCCGCAGGGCATCGCGGCGTTCCCGTTCGGGGTGAAGCTCTTCGGGACGCTCTTCTTCTTCCTCGTCGTGATCGCCGGGCTGACGAGCGCGGTCTCGCTCGTCGAGGGGTTCGCCGCCTCGATCATCGACAAGCTGCACCTCTCGCGCACGACGGCGCTGACGACCGTCCTCGTCCCCGGCATCCTCGGGTCGCTCGTCTTTGCGCTCCCCCACGTCATCGACCCCGGCCTGACGGGCAACGGCACGCTCGGGCTGACGCTGCTCGACATCCTCGACCACTGGGCGTTCCGCTACGCGCTGATCTTCTCGGGCTTCATGCAGTGCATCCTCATCGGCTGGGTCTTCGGCGCGGACCGGCTGCGGCAGGCTGCGAACCGCTACTCGAAGTTCCACCTCGGGCCGTGGTTCAACTGGCTCATCAAGCTCGTCATTCCGGTCATGCTCGGCTACGTCCTCGTCGGGACCCTCATCGAGGACCTGACGCAGGAGGGCGGGCTCTACGGCTCGCTCTACGACCTGAGCGGCTTCGCGTGGCTGCCGACGGTCGTGCCCATCGTGTGGTTCGTCGGCTCCGTCGCGCTCGCTGCCTACCTCACCTTCGGCCGCCCCACCGAGCAAGCCCCCGTCGCCTGATGCGTGCCCTCTGTCTTCTCGCACTCCTGGCGCTCGCCGCACCCGCTGCGGCGCAGCCCATCACCCTGGCACCGGAGATTCCCGTGGCGAACCAGGAGCTGACCCTCCGCTTCGCCGCGCCGGTCGACACCGTCTTCGTGACTTACCGCCCGAACAGCGCCGTGGCGCAGCGCGACACGATCCGCGTCGGCGAGGCACAGTCGATGCGGTGGACGCCGAAGCGGGCCGGCGTGGTGCGGATCGGGCTGCCGGACGGGACGAGCCAGAACGTGTCGGTTCGCTTCGCCGCGACGCCGCTGGCCGGGGTCCTGGTGCTGCTCTTCGCCGGGCTGATCCTGTTCGGCGGGGCTACGTGGGCGATGCGGAAGCTCTTTTCTGAGGGCAGCCCTGGGTTCGACCCGAACGACCTGCCGGATACGTGATGGCGAGAAGTCGAGGGTCGGGAGTCCGAGGTCTCGTGGTCCTCGCCGTGTTGCTCGCGGGGCCGGCGCTGGCACAGTCGCCCGCTTCGCTGCAGGCGGCGGTGCTGCACGGAGAGGTCGTGCCAGGCGGAACCAGGGCGCAGCATGCTGCGCCCCTACGGGTCGTGTCGCCGGTCTGGGCACAGGGCGAACGCCGTTCGCCCCTACGGTTCTTGTCACCGTCTTCCCCCGCTCTCTCACACCCTCGCACGCTCACCCTCTCCGACACCACCCTCGCGGACCCGTGGTTCGGGCGCGACAAGGCGCTCCACGCGGCCGGCAGCTTTCTGCTGACGCTCAGCGCGCAGTACGTCCTCACGGCCAAGCTCAGCGCGGACGAGGGCACGGCAATTCCGATTGCGGCGGGCACCGCCTTCTCGCTCGGCCTAGCCAAAGAAGTCGCCGACAGCCGGCGGCCGGTCAACCCCCTTTTTAGCACGCGCGACCTCGTGGCCGACGCCGTCGGCGTCGCGCTTGCGGTGGGGCTGATTCTGCTGTGACTTACGGCGGCCGGGTTTGCCTCGGCCAGGGCAACCACGAGGGGTCGCCCCTACGGGGTTGGCGCGGCGCGCAGGGGCTGAGAGGGCGTTGCGAGACTTTCTCTGTCCCCTGTCTTCCGTCCTCTGTCTTCCGTCCCCTGTCCTCTGAACCTAAATTCACCGAACCGCATACCCCTCCGCGGGTTTACCTTGTGCCACTCCGCCCAGACCGTCTCCCTCGCCTAGACCGTCCGAGAGCATGAGCGTCCGCGACCACTGCGGGATCGTCGGCATCTTCAACCACCCGGAGGCCGCCCGGCTGACCTACTTCGGGCTGCACGCGCTCCAGCACCGAGGCCAGGAATCGGCCGGGATCGTGACGGCGACCTACGACGAGGTTCGCGGCCGCACCATGATGCCGGTCCACCGCGACTTCGGCCTCGTCCTCGATGTCTTCGACAAGAAGAACCTGTTCGAGGACGCTCTCCTCGGCGACCTCGCCATCGGACACACGCGCTACTCGACGAGTGGGGCCTCGGACAACCCGGCCAACATCCAGCCGTTCGTCGTTCACTACCAGGAGGGCAACCTCGCGCTGGCCCACAACGGCAACCTCTCGAACGCCCGCTCGATCCGCGAGGACCTCGTGGCGAAGGGGACGCTCTTCAACTCGTCCTCGGACTCGGAGCTCATCCTTCACCTCGTCGCCCAGAGCCGCGAGGACGGCCCGGTCGCCCGCATCATCGACGCGCTCCACCAGTGCCAGGGCGCGTTCTCGCTCGTCCTCCTGACCGACGACACCCTGATCGCCGTCCGCGACCCGAACGGGTTCCGCCCGCTCGCGCTCGGCCGGCTGGAGCACGCAGGCGGCGTCGCCTACTGCGTGGCGAGCGAGACCTGCGCCTTCGACATCATCGGGGCCGAGTACGTCCGCGACGTGGCCCCGGGCGAGATCCTCATCATCGACCGCGCCGGGATCGAGCGCGCCGAGCGCACCGGCGACCGGAGCGCCGAGGCCTTCCACGGCGTCTGCCTCCCGCGCCACCACGGCGTCAACCAGTGCGTCTTCGAGTACGTCTACTTCTCCCGGCCCGACTCGCGGATTTTCGGGACGATGGTCGACAAGGTCCGCCGCAAGATCGGCAAGGCGCTCGCGCACGACGCCCCGCCGCCGCACCGCAAGCACGGCGAGAAGCGCCCGATCGTGATCTCCGTCCCCGACTCGTCCAACACGGCCACGCTCGGCTACGTCACCGAGTGCCAGAAGCTCGGCTACGACGTGCGCTACGAGATCGGGCTGATCCGCAACCACTACGTCGGGCGCACCTTCATCTCGCCCGGCCAGAACGCCCGCGAGATGAAGGTGCGGACCAAGTTCAACCCCGTCGCCGGCCTCCTCAAGGACCGCGTCGTGGTGATGGTCGACGACTCGGTCGTGCGCGGGACGACGGCCAAGCAGCTCGTCAAGATGGTCCGCAACGCCGGGGCGAAGGAGGTCCACTTCCGCAGCGCCTCGCCGCCGGTGATCTCGCCGTGTTTCTACGGCATGGACTTCCCCTCGGAGCGCGAACTCCTCGCCAACCGGCACGACCGCGACGTGGAGCAGATGGGCGCGTGGCTCGGCGTCGAATCGCTCGCCTACGTGTCGGTGGAAGGCATGATGGAGGCCGTCCGCGAGGCGAGCGACAGCAACAGCACGGGCTACTGCAACGCCTGCTTCTCGTCGAACTACCCGATCCCCGTCGAGCGCGGCGTGGAGAAGGAAGAGAACGAGTGGTAGGCGGCACGTCGCTGCGTGCGGGTCTCTCTGGACCCACGGGCGCTTTTGTGCGTAGGTTAGACCCTGGCGGAGCCGCCCTCTAGCGGCCTGCGTCAGTTCCCCGTCTGTTCACCAATGCACCCCGCTACACCTTATGGCGAAGCAGCCACCGATCAAGCAAGAGGGCGTCGTCACCGAAGCCCTGCCCAACGCCCAGTTCCGCGTCGAGCTCGACAACGGGCACGAAATTCTCGGCCTCCTCTCCGGCAAGATGCGCAAGTTCTTTATCCGCATCCTCCCCGGCGACCGGGTCGACGTTGAGATGTCGCCCTACGACCTGACGAAGGGCCGGATCGTCTACCGGTACAAGTAGGCGCAGCCAGCGACTTCAGAGCGGCGCGCTAGCCCCTGACGAGGTCCGAGGCGAGTACCTCTTCCGGGATGCCCCACGCCGCGACGAGATCGACGGCGAGCGGACGCAGCCGGTGCAGAAGCGCGTTGACCTCGGTACGGATCGCTTTGGCGACTGTGCCCTCGAACACACCTTGCTCCAGGAACCAGCCTCGGTCCTGCTCGATGTGCCAGAGCGCGTAGAGCGTGCAGACGAGGTCCAGGACGGAGCGCAGGTGCTCGTCCTCGGTTGCGTCGACGGCCGCGCGGAAGCGGTCGTGGACGAGCCGCTCGGCATGGGCCGAAGCGAGCGTGAGGAGGTGATCCTGCACCTCGACGAAGGCGTCGAACGAGTCCATGCCCTGGTCCAGCCGGCGCTTCAGGCGGCGGGCGGCGGTGACGAGAAGCTGCCGCTCGCGGCGCTCGAAGAGGGCAGCGTGCCAGCCTGCGTCGTGGAGCTTGTCGGTGTCGCGGCGGGCGAGCGGGTTGATCTCGCCGAAGCGGGTCTCGGCAAGGTCGCGCACGTAGCGGAGCAGGCCCCACGCGTTGAGGTCCTCGAACTCCTGGCGGTAGCCCGCAAGGAGTCCCTTCGCCACCTGAAGCTGGAGGACCGTGTTGTCGCCCTCGAAGGTCGTGAAGATGTCGGAGTCGGCCTTGCGGGAGGCGATGCGGGAGGTCCAGCGGAAGCCCTCGCCGCCGCAGGCCTCGCGGGCCTCCTGGAGCGAGCGCGTGCCGTGCCACGAGGCCATCGCCTTGAGCGCCGCCGCCTCGGCCTCGGCCTCGCGCGTGTCCGCGCCCGGCGGCATCGCGGCGAAGCGCTCGGCGAGGTCGTGGAGCGCGAACGTCAGCCCGTAGCTCGTCGCGACGAGTGGGAGCAGGCGGCGCTGGTGGCTGAGGTAGTCGAGGATCGAGACCTCGTCCCCGCCAGCCGGGCCAAACTGCTTGCGGCGGTCGCCGTAGCGGACGGCAATCTCGAGCCCGCACTTCGCCGCCGAATTGGCCCCGGAGGCGACCGCGATCCGCCCGCCGACGAGCGTACCGAGCATCACGAAAAACCGCTTCGACGCGCTCGGGATCGGGCTGAGGTAGGTACCGTCCTCGCTTACCCGAGCGAACCGACTGAGGAGGTTCTCGCGCGGAATCCGCACGCCCGAGAACCACAGCCGCCCGTTGTCGACTCCGTTGAGGCCCATCTTGTGGCCCGAGTCGGCGATGCGGATGCCGGGCATCGGCTCGCCGTCGTCGCCCCGGATCGGGACGAGGAAGGCGTGGACGCCGAAGCCCTCGCCGTCGATCACGAGCTGGGCGAAGACCGTCGCCATCCGCCCGTGCTGGGCGGCGTTGCCGATCCACGCCTTGTGGTCGTGCTCGGCAGGCGTCTCGATCACCCACTCGTCGGCGTCGCGGTCGAGCGTGGCGGTCGTCTGGAGGTCGCGGACGTTCGAGCCGTGGCGGCGCTCGGTCATGGCAAAGCAGCCCGGAAGGTCGAGCGTACCGACGTCGGCCAGGTACTTTTTCTTCTGCGCCTCGCTGCCGAGTTGGTTGATACTCCCGCCGAAGAGCCCGAACTGCACCCCGAACTTGATAGCGAGGTCGAGGTCGTGAAACGAGATCGTCTCCAAAGCAGCGATGAAAGCGCCGATGTCCCCCTCACCACCAGCGTAGTCGGGAAAGGCGAGCGCGCCGATGCCTTGCTCGGCGAGGTGTTTCGTCCAGCCGAGCACGATCTCGCGGTAGGCCGGGTCGCCGATGTCGGGATCGGGGCGGCGGAACGCGTCGTCGCGGAGCAGCCGGAGGACGCGGCGGCGCAGGTCGGTGCGCGGCCCGTCGATGAGCCGGCTCATCCCGTCGATGTCGAACGACGGCGGCACGGCGACGACTGGCTCCGCGCTCGCCACTCCGTCACCCGACGGCGGCAGGGTCCGCTCGACGAGGTCGCGCACCACCTCGTGCCCGACGATCCCGAGTGCGGCTTCCATCTCTTCGAGCGCCCGGTGCGCCTCCGGCGTCGAGAACGTGACGCCTCCCTCCTCCCCGGCGAGCGTGGCAAGCTCGACGCCTAGCTCGGCGAGCGACTTCTCGTCGGCGTCGGGGATGTGGCGGGCGGCGCGGCGGATGGCGCGGACCCAGCCGAAGTAGGTCGTCGCGTCCGGCGGCTGCTGCGGGTCGAGCCAGCCGCAGAGCTGGTCTCGGTCGGCGTCGGAGAGCCAGTCCTGGGCGCGGACGCGCGCGCGAAGCGCCTCCATTTCCGACGGCACGAGTAGGCCGTCCGCCCACGCGACGTAGAGGAACGGGAGGACGGAAGCGGCACCCCGCGAGAGATCGGCGACGGGCGTATCAGAAGAGGCGGCGGAGGAAGGCATGGCAGCGTCGGTTGGAGTCTGCCGAGCCTACCGTTTCCTCCGCAAAAGGTTGCTCATTCGGGGCCGAGTTGCTTCTTCGCAAAGGCGAGTTTTCGATACTCTGCGGGACTCAGGTCCGCTCTCATCGGCTCGAATGCATCGACAACTGCGCGGTAATCTCTCGCTTCCCATGCTGCCCCAGCATGTGACCGCGCACTCTGCAACTGGATATCTCTCGTGTGCCGAGCGGCGGCATTCTGCTGGCCCTCCAGGAGCCGCTCGAAAGCATGCTCATCACCCTTCAAGAGTGAGACTGCACAACGGCGAACCCGCTCGGCCAGCATATCGACGACCCGCTCCACATTGTCATTTCGAGCCATCAGCCCTGGTGGAGCGCTGGCGGGGTCTAGGGTGCGTATGATATCACTCAGTGAAAGGCCGCGGCCTCCCGGATAGGCCTGATCGAGTCGGTGGAACCGGGCGTCGATCTCCCCTCTGTGATGAGTGACAGTCAGTCGCACCGCGTCTGATTCGAAGACGACTGCTGAGCCATCCGATGCTGACCTACTGAGGCCGTACTCGCTGGACACGAAAGCAAAAGAATCGAGTGCGGCTTCCACGAGACGCCGCTCAATTTCTCTCTGATGGCCAGGACTCATAGGTCGGTGCCTCTAGCTCACCCCCTCGCTCATGGCCAGCATCCGCTCGATGGGCCGGAGCGCGCGGAGCCGGGTCTCCTCGTCCATCGTGACTTCCGGGGCCTCATGCTTAAGGCAGAGGTAGAGCTTCTCGAGCGTGTTGAGCTTCATGTGCGGGCAGTCGTTGCACGCGCAGCCGTTCGAGGGCGGGGCTGCGATGAACGTCTTGTCGGGGTTGTCCTTCTGCATCTGGTGCAGGATGCCCGACTCCGTCGCCACGATAAATTTCTCGGCGTCGCTCTCGGTCGCAAAGCGGAGGATGGAGGAGGTCGAGCCGACGTGGTCGGCGTGCTGGAGGACAGCCTCCTCGCACTCGGGATGGGCGAGGACCGGAGCGCCGGGGTGGCGCGCCTTGAGGCGGACGATCTCCTGCTCGGAGAACACCTCGTGGACGATGCAGCTCCCGTCCCACAGCACCATGTCGCGCCCGATCTCCTTGCTGAGCCAGCGCCCGAGGTTGCGGTCCGGCGCGAAGATGATCGGCTGGTCTTTCGGGATCTGCCGGACGAGGTGCTCGGCGTTCGACGAGGTGCAGATGATATCGGTCTGCGCCTTGATCGCCGCGGTGCAGTTGATGTACGAGATGACGATGTGGTCCGGGTGCTCGGCCCGGAACGCGGCGAACTCGTCGGGCGGGCAGCTGTCGGCGAGCGAGCAGCCCGCGTTGAGGTCTGGCAGAATGACCTTCTTCTTGGGGTTCAGGATCTTCGCCGTCTCGGCCATGAAGTGCACCCCGGCGAAGACGATGATGTCGGCGTCGGTCCGGGCCGCCTCGCGGGCGAGGCCGAGCGAGTCGCCGATGAAGTCGGCGATGTCCTGTATCTCCGGCTCCTGGTAGTAGTGCCCCAGAAGCACGGCGTTCTTCTCGGCCTTCATGCGCTCGATCTCCTCGAAGAGGTCGAGCGTCGGGTCGATGGGCTCGCGGACGTATCCGGCCGACGCCAGCAAGTCGGCCAGCGCGTCGGGCGGGAGCACGTCGGGCGTGATTAGGTCGAGCGTTTCGGGCATCAGGATCTGGGCTGGGCAGAGGCTTCAGGTAGACAAACGGGTGATTCCCCCATGGGTTCTTCCCCGCTCAGGCACTCAGCAGACTTTGTACCGATCCTGCCCCTACCCCTCTGCGCGGCTTTTTTAGCGCCCGGCGTCTATCCGGCAGGACGCCTGCACGGCTCCGGCCTGCAGCAAACTGCCATTCCGTCAGGCCTCGTCCCGTGCCTGCCTCCCCTTCCACCTGGAGGATAAAATCCTCAGTCGACCCTGGCTCTCATAAACACGGACCGGAACGCGCTCCTGCTGCTCCAGGAGGCGACGGGTCTCCCGAGCACCCTCTTTGCCGCGTACTTCGCAGCAAACAGGGGCAGAGGGTCGCGGTAGAAATGATCGTAGCGCTCGATCTTCAGCACTGACATCTCCAGGCGGCGCATGGCAGTGACCAGGTGCTGCTCTCCGGCAAAGACCAGGTGGTCCGGTAGCAAGAGAGGGTCCGGGTAGTCTGCGTACTCGACATCGGCCCCGTTGCCGGTGACGAGTACCAGTTCGCCGCTCGGGGCCAGCATGTCCCTCAGCCTTCCGAGAAAAGCGATGGGGTCCGGCAGATGGGAGAAGACGTTGACGAGCGATATCACGTCATAGCCCTCGCCGACATCCTCCAACTGGTCGTCCGAAACGCTGAGCCCCTTGCGTCTACCTACATCGACTTTGGGCCGGCACGGGTCTATACCGGTGACCTCCGACCCGGGGTGAGACACCGCCTCCACTGCCGCTACCAATTCCCCGAACCCGCAACCGACGTCGAGCCAGCGCACCGGGCGCTGCGTGAGCCGACCATCTGGAAAGAGTGTGCCTAGACGCTCCTCGAACATCCTCACCTTCCTGCGGCTAAAGCCGCTGACGCTGACCGCGTCGTAGACGCCCCGCTCGGTTTGGTGGAGGCCCGTCTGCGAGGCTTCATCGATGGTAGCAAGGGAGGGTCTCGGGCTGACGTAGACGAACCGGCATGCACCGCAGCGCTGGGCTGTGTACCCATTGTCCTGAGCCCAGAGTACAGGCTCGTCGGCAGAGCACAGAGGGCACGAGACGCGCTCTGCGCTTGGCGGGACTGACGGCAAATCAAGATTCATGGCGAGCGTCGTCTTCGGAGCCCTCCGCTGAGAGGAGGTGGGGAAAATCGAAGGTCAGCCCAACCGGCCTTCGCGGAGGTTCAGCACGCGGTCGGCGCGGTCGGCGAGGGCGGGGTTGTGGGTGACGATCACGAACGCCTGCGTGCGCTCGCGGGCGAGGCGAACGATCTCGTCGTGGAGCAGCTCGGCGGTGTGGGTGTCGAGGTTGCCCGTCGGCTCGTCGGCGAGGACGAGCTTCGGCTTGTTCATGAGCGCGCGGGCGACAGCGACGCGCTGCTGCTCGCCGCCGGAGAGTTGGGCGGGCCTGTGGTCGGCGCGGGCTGCGAGACCGAGCATGGCCAACAGTTCCGTCGCACGAGGCTCCGCTTGCGCGACAGAGCGCCCCTGGATGAGCGACGGCATCGCCACGTTTTCGAGCGCCGAGAACTCTGGCAGCAGGTGGTGGAACTGGAAGACGAACCCGACTGAGCGGTTGCGGAAGTCGGCGAGGGCCTCGTCGTCCTGGGCGAAGATGTCGGCGCCGTCGTAGCGCACGGTGCCCGTCGTGGGCCGGTCGAGCGCGCCGAGGAGATGTAGCAGCGTGCTCTTCCCCGTCCCGCTCTCGCCGACGACGGCGACGACCTCGCCCGCCTCCACGCGGACCGACACGTCGCGCAGCACGTCGAGCGTCCCGGCTGCTGTCGGATAGCTCTTGCCGAGGCCGGCGGCCTCCAAGAGGGGGCGAGAGGGCGAGAGGGCGAGAGGGCGAGAGACCACCACCTCATCGGGGTGCCCTTCTTCCCCTCTTCCCTGCTTCCGCTCTTCCACGCCTAATCCTCGCGCTCGATGCCGTACTTGTTGAGCTTGTTGTAGAGGTGCGAGCGCTGGATGCCGATCTCCTCGGCCGTCTTCGAGACGTTCCAGTCGAACTCCTCCAGCTTGCGCTCGATGAACAGCCTCTCGGCCTGGTCGCGGAAGTCGGCGAACTGGTCGTACTGGTTCATCAGCCCGACGAGGGGGTCCTGGCCGGCCCCGCCGGGGCGGACGTACTGCTCCACGTCGCGCTCGGTCACCTCGTCGCCGTCGCTCAGGATGAGCAGGCGCTCGACGACGTTGTAGAGTTCGCGGACGTTGCCGCGCCACTCGTAGCCCTGGAGCCGGCTGAGCGCGGCGTCGGAAAAGGCTTTGGCCGGCAGCCCGTTGCGGCTCGTGACGTGGCTGAGGATGAACGAGGCGATGAGCGGGATGTCCGTGCGGCGCTCGCGCAGCGGCGGGACGTGGACGAGGATCACCGAGAGCCGGTGGTAGAGGTCCTCGCGGAAAGCCCGCGCCTCGACCTCTTCGAGGAGGTTCTTGTTGGTCGCCGCCACGATGCGCACGTTCACGTCGATCGCCCGGTCGCCGCCGACGCGCGTGATCTTGTTCTCCTGGAGCGCGCGGAGCACCTTCGCCTGGGCCGAGAGCGACATGTCGCCGATCTCGTCGAGGAAGAGCGTCCCGCCGTCGGCCTGCTCGAACTTGCCGATGCGCTGCTTGGTGGCCCCGGTGAAGCTCCCCTTCTCGTGCCCGAACAACTCGGACTCGATCAACTCGCTCGGAATCGCGGCGCAGTTGACCTCGACGAGCGGGCCGCCGGCGCGGTGCGAGTGGTGGTGGACCCACCGGGCGACGAGTTCTTTCCCGGTCCCCGGCTCGCCGGTGATGAGGACGCGCGCCTCGGTCGGGGCGACGCGCTCGACGGTCGACTTGATGGTACCGATGGCGGCGCTCTCGCCGACAATAGGTGTCAGGTCCGACTGTCCGGCGTCGACGAGCACCTGGCGCATGCGCTGGTTCTCGGTCTGGAGCGAGCCGCGCTCCAGGGCACCGCGGACGGAGACGAGGAGGCGGTTCAGGTCCGGCGGCTTCTCGATGAAGTCCGTCGCCCCGAGCCGCGTCGCCTCGACGGCCGTCTCGACGTTCCCGTGCCCGGAGATCATGATGATCGGGACGCCCGCCTCGGCCTCGCCGAGCGCTTCGAGGACCTCGAGCCCGTCGCGCTTGGGCATCTTGATGTCGAGCAGGACGAGGTCGAACTTCCCGCTCCGGGCCTGCTCGAAGGCGTCGTCGCCGTCCACGGCCTCGCCGATCTCGTGGCCCTCGTACTCGAGGATGTCGCGCAGGGTGCGGCGAATGCTCGGCTCGTCGTCAGCGATGAGGATGGCGGGCATGGCGGGAGGGGCGCGTTACGAGTGCCGAGGTCCTGTTGGGTGGTGAATGATAACCATTCGGCACGCGCCCTTCGTCACTCGCCGTTCTCCAGCGCGTCGAGGCGGGCGGTGTAGACCGCGAGGTCGGCCGCCTCGGGGGCGTTGTCGTAGTCCTCGGCGATGGCCTCGTAGGCCGCGCGCGCCGCGCCGTAGTCGCCGGCCGCCTCGAAGTTGCGCGCCGCGTCGAGGTAGTACGCCGGGGCGGTCGCTGCGCTCTCGTAGGCCCGAGCCGCGCGGCGGTAGAGGTTGCCCGCCCCGCCGTGGTCGCCGTTGATCTCGGCGATGGCGGCCTGGCCGGCGAGGGCGCTCGCCCCGAGGAGGTCGGCCCCGTTGTAGTCGGCGTACATCGCGGCGGCCTCGTCGTAGCGGCCGAGCTCGAAGAGCGCGCCGGCGGCGTAGAACCGGGCGAGGTTGCCGGCCTCGGTCGAGGCGTAGTCATCGGCGATGTCGAGCAGGCCCAGCGCCTCCGGCGTGCCGTCGAGCGCTTCCTGGAAAGAGCCGCTCTCGTAGGCCGGCAGGATGGCCCCGAGGACGTCGTCGGCGCGGTCGCTCTGGCCGCCCTGGTAGAGCGTGAAGCCGAGCACGCCGAGGAAGATGACGACGATGCCTGCGGCAGCAGCGATGAGCAGCCCCTTATTGTCCTCAGCCATCGTCATCGTCCGCGCGTAGGCGGTAATGACCTTGTCTTCGCGAAGCTCCTGGCGGCGGCTGACAGGCTTCGGGGGTTTGAGCATCGAGGACATAGGGAGCACAGGCTGGGAGCGGCCGGGCCGCGAGGTTGCGGAAACGTGAGCGAGGCTTCAGGCGGAAGCGAGGTCGCAAAGATAGGAGCCGCTCGTCCCGGTTGCCGCCGCGCAGGGCCTTTTTGCGGTGTTTTCACTACCTCCCGGAGACCCCGATGCTAGGTTCCTCGGCACGTATTTCCGAAGCGGCTCCCACCGCCTTCGCTCACCCAAGCCCCTCTCTCCCCTTATGGCGACCAAGATCGGAATCAACGGATTTGGCCGGATCGGCCGTCTCGTCTTTCGCTCCATCCTCGAACGCTCCAAAGCCGGCCACCTGAGCTACGACATCGTCGCGGTCAACGACCTGACCGACGCCGAGACGCTGGCCCACCTGTTCAAGTACGACTCGGTCCACGGCGTCTACCCCGGCGAGGTCAAGGTCGACGGCAACCACCTCGTCGTCGACGGCGACCGCTTCCAGGTCTTCTCCGAGCGCGACCCGTCGGCCCTCCCGTGGGGCAACCTCGGAGCCGAGGTCGTGGTCGAGTCGACCGGTGCCTTCCGCACGCGCGAGAAGGCGGCGCTCCACCTCGCGGGGGGCGCGAAGAAGGTCGTCATCTCCGCTCCGGCCTCGGGCGCGGTCGACGCGACCGTCGTGCTCGGCGTCAACGACGACGAGTTGGCCGGCGACGAGGAGATCGTCTCGAACGCGAGCTGCACCACCAACTGCCTCGCGCCGATGGTGAAGGTCCTCGACGACGCGTTCGGCGTCGAGCAGGGCTTCATGACCACGATCCACGCCTACACGGCCGACCAGAACATCCAGGACGCCCCGCACAAGGACCTCCGCCGCGCCCGCGCCGCCGCCATCAACATGGTCCCGACGACGACCGGTGCCGCCAAAGCCGTCGGCCTCGTCCTGCCGTCGCTCAAGGGCAAGCTCGACGGCTTCGCCGTCCGCGTCCCGACCCCCGACGGCTCCCTGACCGACCTCTCGGCGATCCTCAAGACCGACGCCTCGGCCGACGCCATCAACGCTGCGTTCGAGAAGGCCGCCTCCGGGCCGCTCCAGGGCATCCTCGAGTACTCGACCGCGCCGCTGGTCTCCTCCGACATCGTCCACAACCCGCACTCGTGCATCTTCGACGCGCCGTCGACGATGGCGCACGGCCGGATGGTGAAGGTCGTCGGCTGGTACGACAACGAGTGGGGCTACGCGAGCCGGACCGTCGACCTCATCGGCAAGCTGATGAAAGGCTGATCATTCACCGATTGGGTGATTGGGTGATTCGCTGATTGACTGTCAATCGCCCAATCAGTCAATCAGCCAATCACCCAATGGCAAAGCTCACCCTCGACGCCCTCGACTTCGCGGGCCGGCGCGTGCTCGTCCGCGTGGACTTCAACGTCCCGCTCGATGGAGACGGCGACGCCGTCACGATCACCGACGACACGCGCATCCGCGCCGCGCTCCCGACGATCCGCACCATCACCGGCGACGGCGGCACGGCGATCCTGATGAGCCACCTCGGCCGGCCGAAGGGCGCGCCCGATCCGGCCTACTCGCTCCGGCCCGTCGCGGACCACCTCGCAGGCCTGATCGACGTGCCGGTGGCGTTCTCCGAATCGACCGTCGGCGACGAGGCAGAGCGGGTGATCGCGGAGGCGTCGCGAGGGTCGGTGGTGCTCCTCGAAAACACGCGCTTTCATGCGGGCGAGACCGCCAACGACGCCGACTTTGCGAAGCAGCTCGCCGCGCTCGGCGAGGTCTATGTCAACGACGCCTTTGGCGCAGCGCACCGGGCGCACGCCTCGACGGTCGGGGTGACGGAGCACGTCGGGCAGTCGGCGATGGGCACCCTGCTCCAGCGCGAGGTCGAGGCGCTCGGCGCGGCGCTCGGCGACCCCGAGCGGCCGTTCGTCGCCGTCCTCGGCGGGGCGAAGGTGTCGGACAAGATCGGCGTGATCCGGGCGCTGCTTGGCAGCGTCGACCGCCTGCTGATCGGCGGGGCGATGAGCTACACGTTCCTCAAAGCCCTCGGCCACGATGTCGGCGACTCGAAGGTCGAAGACGACCGGCTCGACGAGGCGTTCGCGATGTACGACGGCGCGCGCGACCAGATCGTCCTCCCCGCTGACCACGTCGTCGCGGGCGCCTTCGACAACGACGCCCCGCGGCGCGTCGTGACCGGCGAGATCCGCGACGGGATGGCGCTCGACATCGGGCCGAGCACGCGGGCGCAGTACCGAAGCATTCTGAAGGGCGCGAAGACGATCCTCTGGAACGGCCCGATGGGCGTCTTCGAGATGTCGAACTTCGCCGACGGCACAAACGCCGTGGCCGAGGCGATTGTCGAGGCGACCGAGGCCAACGGCGCGCTCTCGCTCGTCGGCGGCGGCGACTCCGTGGCGGCCGTCACGCAGGGCGGCTACGCCGACGCCGTCAGCCACGTCTCGACCGGCGGCGGCGCGATGCTGGAGTTCATCGAGGGCGACGAGCTCCCCGGTATCGCCGCGCTATCGGATAGATAGAGTCCGGCATTGCTATTCACAAAAATGGCTAACCCGGACATCGTCGAGCGCCTACGAGATACACTTGCCCAACAGGAAGCTGGGGCGTGCTCGCTCGGTGATCTAGTTTTGATTCTCGAATTCAATGTCGAAGCGCTGGAGGGCTTGCCTTTCACGCTATACAAGCGGTTCAAGCAAGTCGAACACGACCTCCTCCAAGCTCATTGGGCCGAAGAAGAGGGCCTGGTTTCAGAACCAGCGCCAGTCATAGAGGAACTCAGGTCCCGTCTTTCAGAGGTAATTCGCTGAACCTTACCCTTTCGGACACCGAACGCAGCCCCATGCAAGACACCACCACTGTCATCACCGAGGACGCTGACGCGTCAGACGCGCTCACCCTCGCAGACCTGACCGGAGCCGAGTTCTGGCTCGCCCTCGGCGTCACCGCGCTCCGTGTCGTGATCATCCTCGCGGTCGCGCTGTTCATCATTGGGCTGGTGCGGAAGCTGATGCTGCGCTGGCGCAAAGAGACCGAGGACCTCCCGGCGATTGACCCGCGCCGGCAGCGAGCCTTCACGGTCTCGAACCTCATCATGTCGGCGACGCGCTACGTCGTCTGGACGATGGCGTCGATCACGGTCCTCTCCGAGATCGGCCTCGACATCGGGCCACTCCTGGCCGGGGCGGGCATCGCGGGCCTCGCGATTGGCTTCGGCGCGCAGACGCTGGTCAAGGACGTCATCTCCGGCGTCTTCCTCCTGTTCGACGACATCATCCACGTCGGCGACCTCGTCGTGGTCGGCCCGACGACCGGGACCGTCGAGGCGATCAGCCTGCGGCTCGTCAAGATCCGCAAGTTCGACGGCGAGCTCGTGATGATCCCAGCGGGCGACCTCCGGGCGTTCGGCAACAAGAGCGTCGGGTTCGCCCGCGTGGTGGTGCCGGTCGGGGTGTCGTACGAGCAAGACCTGGACGAAATCCTGGACGCCCTCAACGAGGTCGCGCAGGAGTGGGCGGCGAAGGAGGGCAACAAGGAGATCATGCTCGAAGAAGCGCCGACCGTGCAGGCGGTGACCAGTCTCGGCGATTCGTCGGTGGAGGCGCGGATCATCGTGCAGGTCATCCCCGGCGAGCAGTTCCCGGCGGAGCGCGCCCTCCGCGCCCTCATCAAGCGGCGCTTCGACGAGCAGGGCATCGAGATTCCGTTCCCGCGCCGGACGGTCTACGTCCGCAACGAGACCGAGCTTCCGGCCCGCTCGTTCAAGCAGGCGGCTCCGGACGTGACCGACGGGGTGGCGGAAGACGAAGCGTGAGGAACGCGGGGCGGGGGCTACCCATATGCTTCCCTCCTCTCTCGTTTCTCTCATCTCACCTCTTCTTCCGATGGACATCAACACCCTGAAGGACCTCTACATCGAGCAGCTCCGCGACCTCCACAGCGCCGAGAGCCAGGTCGAGGCCGTCGCTCCAGCCATCATTGACGCGGCCACGAACGAGACGCTTAAGACGGCTATTCGCCATCACCACCAGGCGGCGCAGCAGCGCCAGCAGCAGATCAAGGCCATCGTCGAGAAGCACGGCGCGAAGGCGACTGGCCACAAGTGCAAGGGCATGGAGGGCCTCATCAAAGAGGCCAAGGACATGGTCGGCGAGCACGACGACGCCCCCGGGGCCGTGCTCGACGCGGGCATCATCACGCACGCCCAGCGCATGCTCCACTACGAGCTGGCGGGCTTCGGGACGGTCAACACCTACGCGCAAGAGCTCGGCGACGACGCGAGCTTCTTTCAGGAGGTGCTCGACCAGACCTACGACGCCGACCGGACGCTGACCGACCTCGCGGCGAACACGATCAACCCGAAGGCCGAGGCCTGACCGGCTCGGCAGCAGAGTCTCGCAGGCGGGGGTGCGGCAAGCCGCGCCTCCGCCTTGCTGGTTTGCGGCGCGGCGGCGTAACCTCGGCACCGCTTGCCCGTCTTCTGTCCACTGCCCGCTGTCTTCCGGCCCATGTCCGCCCTCTCCACGCTCGGCCTCCACAAGACGTACCGCAGCCTGTTCGGTGCGGGCGTCGAGGCGCTGCAGCCGCTCGACCTGACCGTGGAGCGCGGCGAGATTTTCGGCCTCCTCGGTCCGAACGGGGCGGGCAAGACGACACTCGTCAAGCTGCTGCTCGGGATCGTCCGGCCGTCGGGCGGCGAGGGGCGGCTCTTCGGGCGCGACATCCTCTCGCCCGAGGCGCGGCAGGCCGTCGGCTTTCTGCCCGAGAGCCACCGCTTCCCGCCCTACCTCACCGCCGCGCAGACGCTCGACCACTACGCCCGCGTGGCCGGGGTCGCGGAGACCGACCGGGCGCGGCGCATCCCAGCCCTGCTGGAGCGGGTCCGCATGGCGAAGCGGGCCGACACGCGCGTCCGCACCTTCTCGAAGGGCATGATGCAGCGCCTCGGCCTCGCCCAGGCCCTCATGAACAGCCCCGACCTCGTCTTCCTCGACGAGCCGACCGACGGCGTGGACCCGGTCGGCCGCCGCGAGATCCGCGACCTCCTCCTGGAGATCAGCGCGGGCGGCACGACCATCTTTCTCAACTCGCACCTCCTGAGCGAGGTCGAGCAGGTCTGCACCCGCGTGGCGATCCTGAAGCACGGCGCGCTCGCCCGGATCGGCTCGGTGGACGAGCTGACGGCGCAGGACCGGACCTACGAACTCCGCTGCACGCCGCTCCCCGGCACGCTCGGCCCTGACCTCCGCGCGCTCTTTAGCTCAGCGCCGGCGACCGGGACCGCCGAGAGCGACCTCGTCCGCTACCGGCTCGGAGTGCAGGACCGGACGGCCCTCAACGCGGCTCTCGACGCGCTCCGGGCGGCATCCGTCGAGATCGAATCCGTGCAGCCGCTCCGGCAGAGCCTGGAGGACTTCTTCGTCGAAGTAGTAGCACCCTCCGCTGGGGCTGCTGAAACCGCTCCGCCTGAGCACAGCGAGGATGGAGGGTAGACGATGGATGATTGCCACTCCGTCCTCCACTCTCCATCTCCTATCCTCCAGCCCTTATGCTCGGCATCGTCCTGCTGACCCTCCGCGAGCTGCGGTCCAAATTCATCATCGTCGGCCTGTTCGGCGTGGCGACGTTCGTGTGGCTGATGCTGACGTTCGCGCTCAACCTCGACATCGTGGACGGCACCCTCGCCGGGCTGAGGATTTTCGGGCAGGAGGCTCCGCTCGAGGAAGAGGTGCAGGTCCAGAACCCCGAGACGGGCGAGGTGGAGACCGTGCAGAACCTTCCGTTCGGCGAGAACCCGCTCGAGAAGATCGTGGTGACGGTCGGGCAGGTGGTCTCGGGGATCACGTTCTGGGTCGTGCTCCTGCTCGGGCTCTTCGCCACGGGCTCGCTCGTGACGTCGCTCATGGAGCGCGGGCAAGTGGACCTCCTGCTCTCGAAACCGGTCTCGCGGACGACGCTCCTCGGGGGGCGCCTGGCGGGCGTGCTGGCCGTCGTGGCGGTGCTCGTGGTCTACGTCCTCGGCGCGGTGTGGCTCGTGATGTCGCTCAAGAGCGGGATCTGGAACGGCGGCTTCCTGCTCGGGGTCGGGACCGTGCTCGCGTTCTTCGCCGTGCTCTACGGCGTCGTGGCCTTTGTCAGCGTGTGGACCGAGAGCAACGCCCTCGCGCTCATCGTGGCGCTCGGGGTGATCGTGGCCTCGCTCGTCCTGACGGCCGCGACGAACCCAGAGGCCATGACGCAGCTTCGGCAGCCGTGGCGCGAGGTCTACGTCGGGCTCTACCACGTCTTCCCGAAGTTCCCCGGCGGCACGGCGATGACGTGGAGCCTCGCCGGCGGCGAGCCGGTCGGGTCGTGGTGGCCGCTGACCTCGTCGGTGCTCTTCGGCGCGGCCTGCTACGCCGGGGCCTTCGCCCTCTTCCGCCGGAAGGACTTTTAGGAGCGGACGAGCGGAGGAGAGAAAGAGCGGATGCACTCCAGCATGCACCACGGAGCTATTCTTCCTCGCTTTCGCTCTTCCTCGCTTTCGCTCTTTTCCCCACCGCCGCAACTTTGCCGTCCGGCGACGCGAACAACGAGGCTGTACCCTCCAACCCAGCCATTCCATGCGACGCTCCCTCCTCTCCCTCTTTGCCTTTGCGCTTCTCGCTGCCGGCTGCGAGAACGTGCAGGCCCCCGGCGACGACCTCGCGCTCCAGACCCGCAACGCGCTCGACGTGCTCCCGGCAGGGGTCGAGACCGTCGGGATGATGAACCTCGACGAGGCGCGTGGCTCGGACGCCTTCGACCTCGTCTCGGGCGGCGAGCTATCCCTCGACCGCCTCCAGGGGGAACTCGGAGCCCGGTTCGACGACTTCATCGCCGCCACGGGCTTCAACCCGGAGGAGAACTTGCACCGCGTCTACTTCGGCGCTGCCACCGACCCCGGCCGGGGCGACGCTCCCTACTTTGTCGCCTACGCCGACTACGACCGAGCCCGCCTCGACGCCTACATCGACGACCAGCCCGACCTCGACCTGGAGCGCTCCACCTATGCCGGCGTGCCGGTCTACACGTCGCTGGAGAGCGAGGACGGGGGCCTGGCCTTCGCGCTCGTCAACGACGACATGATCGTGGCCTCGGCCTCGGCGGGCGTCCGCGACATGCTCGACCGCATCCAGTCCGGCACGCCCGGGCTCAGCAGCGATGCCGAGATGATGGCCCTCATCGGGCGGGCCGGCTTTCCCGACGACATGTGGATCGCTGTGCGCGGCTTCGAGCCGTCGAGCGACGACACCAACCCCTTCGGCCAAACCGGGCGCATGATGGACGACCTCGTGCTGTCGGTCGGGTTCGAGCGCGACGGCGTCGGCCTCAAGGCTACCGGCATGACGCGGGCCGGCACCGACGCCGCCGACGTGGCCGACCTCGTGCGCGGCACGGTGGCGACGATGAAGATGTCGGTCAAGGCGGACGATGCGATGCTCGACGCCCTCGACCGGGTGAAGGTGCGCGAGGTGCGCGGTGGCGTCGAGGTCGACGTGTTTCTGACGGACGCGGCCCTGCGCTCGATGCGCAGCCAGGGCGACGCGTGACTCGGCAAGGCTCCTGGCGTTGTCCACGCCCCTGCCGGCTCCGGTCGGTAGGGGTTTTTCGTTGGACGCCCCGGCGGCGCGTGCCGCGTGCGTAGATTCCGCGCCGTCTCTCTCGCCGCACACGCATGGTCCACACGCACGTCACCGACGCCCTCCCCGCGCTGGACGCGCTGCCCGCCATCCCGCGCCCCAACCGCGTCCTGCTGACCACGCCTGCGCACTTCCGCGTCGACTACGTCATCAACCCCCACATGGCGGGCAACGTCGGCTCGGTCAATGCCGGCCAGGCGCGGCGCGAGTGGGGAGCGCTGCGCGACGCCTACGGCGGCCTCGGCGTCGAGGTGAGTACGGTGGAGGGCGCAGCGGACCTACCGGACATGGTCTTCTGCGCCAACCAGACGCTCCCCTACCAGACCCCCGGCGGCGAGCGCGGCGTCGTCCTCAGCCGGATGCACGCGGCCCAGCGCAAGCCCGAGGTGGCGCACTACGCCGGGTTCTTCCGAGAGGAAGACTACGAGGTCCACAGCCTCGACGCCGACCTGCCGGGCGACTTCGAGGGCATGGGCGACGCGCTCTGGCACCCCGGCCGCTACCTCCTCTGGGGCGGCTACGGCTACCGCACCGACGCCGAGGTCTACGAGCGCCTCTCGAGCGCCCTCGGCTTCCCGATCGCCGCGCTCCGCCTGACCGACCCCGACTTCTACCACCTCGACACCTGCCTCTGCCCGCTCGACGAGCACACGGCGCTCGTCTATCCCGGCGCGTTCGACGACGACGGCCTCGCCCTAGTCCGTCACTACTTCGCGCGCGTGATCGAGGCCCCGGAGGACGAGGCCCGCCGCCTCTTCGCCTGCAACGCCCACTCGCCCGACGGCCGGCATGTGATCGTCCAGCGCGGCTGCGCCGGGACGAACGAGAAGCTGCGCGAGGCCGGCTACGAGGTCATCGAGGTAGACACCGGCGAGTTCCTCAAGGCCGGCGGCTCGGTCTTCTGCATGAAGCTGATGTTCTGGTGAGCCCAGCGACGAGCGACGAACGACGAGCGACGAAGGGGTGCCGAGACGAACTCGCCACCCGTCACGCGTCGCTCGTCGTTTCGATCATCATCCCAGCGCTCGACGAGGAAGAGACGCTTCCGGCGACGCTGGCGAGCGCGCTCGGGCAGCCGGGGCCGAAGGAGATCATCGTCGCGGACGGCGGCTCGGGCGACGCGACGCGGCAGATCGCAGGCCGGGCAGGCGTGACCGTCGTGTGCGCACCGCGAGGACGGGCCCGGCAGATGAACGCTGGCGCGGCGATGGCCACGGGCGACGCGCTCCTCTTTCTCCACGCCGACACCCAGCTCCCCGACGGCGCGCTGGACTGCGTTCGCGAGGCGCTGCACGGCGGCAGCACCGCAGGCTGCTTCCGGCTGCGCTTCGACCGGGGCGGGTTCTGGCTCTGGCTCTGGTCGCGCCCGGCCTGGATGCACTGGCACCGCTGGGCCTTCGGGGACCGCGCCCTCTTCGTTCGCCGCACCGACTTCGACGCCGTCGGCGGCTTCCCGGACCAGCCCATCTTCGAGGAACTCGACCTCGTCCGGTCGCTCCGGCGGCGGGGCCGGTTCGCGTTCCTGCCCGAGGCTGTCGTGACGAGCGCCCGTCGGTTCGAGGCCGTCGGAGCGCTCCGGCAGCAGCTTCGCAACTGGGCACTCTGGGGCGCGTGGTGCCTCGGCGTGGACCCGGAGCGCGTGGCGCGGTTCTACCCGACCCACAAGCAAACGGCGGGGACAGACTCTACATAAGCCTGCCCCCGCCGCACCGGCGACTCGGAGGAAGTCAGCCGAACCTAGAACTCGAACGGACCTAGAACTCGAAGTCGCCCAGTTCGCTGATTGGGAAGGCTGCGGTGAAGCCGCTGCCCGTAAAGATGGTGTACATCGTGCCCTGGCGGTTGATGAGGTAGACGTCGCCGCTCTCTTCCTGGAAGAAGGCGGCACCCACCGACGAGATGGGGGCAGAGCCGTTCCCGAAGTCAGCCGGAAAGTCGAACACGTTCGAGAAGCCGTCGGAGCCGGTGAACCACTCTTGCCACTCCGTCCCGTTGCGGTTGAAGAGGATGACGCTCTCGCCGTCGGAGCCGTAGGCCGCGCCGATGCCGCTGAGGTCGTAGCCGAAGTCGTCGAACTCGTCTTCGAACGAGGATTCGGTGTCGAAGGCGGCCTTGTCGCGCTCGTAGGTGGTGTAGGTATCGCCGTCGAGAGCGAAGAAGTACGTTTCGTCGTCACCGAAGACGCTGGCCGCGGCCCCAACGTCGCCGAGCGGGAGGTTGCCGTCCTCTACGTCGTTCAGGTCGTCGGCGTCGGAGACGGCTCCCGTCACGGGGTTGAAGAGGAGGAAGCGGTCGCCGTCGGTGTTGAAGAAGTTGATGCGGCTGTCGCCCGCGTTGGGGTAGGCCGCGCCAAGTTCCTGGCTCGCGCTGCCGGAGCTGCCGCCGAAGGGAAAGGCCGCCGAGGTGCCGTTGGCGACGTTGCCGGCTGCATCGCGGACGCCGTTCGCCGTGACGGTGTAGGTGACGCGCTCGTCATCGCTGAGTTCGCTGGCGAGCACAATCGTGACCTGGGTGCCGGTGCCGCTTGCCGAGGCCACCGCAGCGCCGGGTGTGACGGTGAAAGCCGCCGATGTGACGGAGGTGGGGTCGAGGGCTTCGTCGAACGTCGCCGTGATCGTCACGCCGTCGTCTGAGTCGGCCGAGAGGAGAACCGGGGCCGTGGTGTCGGCATCACCGCCGCCACCGCCGTCGCCGCTGTCGCCGCTGTCGCAGGCGGCGAGGCTGAGGGCGAGCACAAGCGCAGCGAGCCAGCGCGTAATCGGGAAGGTCGTGAGAGTCTGCATGGGTTTCGTCCGTTGTGTTGGAGGTCAAAGTCGGGGGCCGATGCGCTGGCCTTCACCCCCTCACGCAGCATTCCGGCCGCCGACCGATCATGGCACGCCTTTTTCTTCGGCTAGCGCCCGTAGTTTTCCTGGTATCCGATCTATGCCTAGATGGAGCACGACATCACCGAACTGCTCGCGGACCTCAGCGGCGGCGACGAGAACGCCGTCAACGCGATCTTGCCGCGCATCTACGACGAGCTGCAGGCGATGGCGCACGGCCAGCTCCGCCGCGAGCGCGCCGACCACACGCTCAACACGACCGCGCTCGTCCACGAGGCCTACCTCAAGCTCGTCAAGCAGGACCGCGTCACCTGGCAGAACCGCGCCCACTTCTTCGCCATTGCCTCGACCGCGATGCGGCGCATCCTCGTCAACTACGCCCACAAGCGCAACGCCGAGAAGCGCGGCGGCGGCGAAGCCCTCGCCACGTTCGAGGAGGGCATGGGCAGCCCGGCACGCGAGACGAAGGCGGAGGACCTGATCGCGCTCGACACGGCGCTCGAACGGCTCTCGGCGATGAGCGAGCGCCAGGGCAAGGTCGTCGAGTACCGCTTCTTCGGCGGCCTGACGCAGGAAGAAATCGCCGAGGTGCTCGGCATTTCCGTCCCGACCGTGCGGCGCGACTGGACCTTCGCCAAAGCCTGGCTCAGCCGCGAACTAGCCGACGACCTACCGGACTGAGCGGTCGCAGCGAGATTTCCTGCGTATCGGTCTGACGACCCGCCTTGCACCCGTGCTCTGCCGATGGACGCCGCCCGCTGGACCTCGATTCAGACCCTCTTCGAAGCCGCCCTCGACCGCGAACCGGCGGAGCGCGAACCCTTTCTCCGCCGTGCCTGCCGCGGCGACGCCGCGCTCTACCGCGAGGTCGCCTCCCTCCTCGACGTCGAGGTCCACACCCTCTTCGAAGGCTTCGCCGCTGACGCCGTCGACCTGCCGGGGCTGCTCTCGATGGAGGGCGAGGCGGTCGGGCCGTACCGCATCGCCGAGGAGGTCGGGCGCGGCGGCATGGGGGCCGTCTACCGCGCCGAGCGCGCCGACGGAGCCTTCGAGCAGACGGTGGCGCTGAAGATCGTCAAGCGCGGGATGGACTCCGAGGCCATCCTCCGGCGCTTCGAGCAGGAGCGCCAGATCCTCGCCCGGCTGGAGCATCCCCACATCGCCCGCCTCCTCGACGGCGGCGTGGCGGGCGACGGGCGGCCCTACTTCGCGATGGAGTTTGTGCGCGGCGAGCCGGTCACGGCGTACTGCGACGCGCGCGCGCTCGGGGTCGAGGCGCGGCTCGCGCTCTTCGAGCAGGCGTGCGCGGCGGTCGCGTTCGCGCACCGGTCGCTCGTCGTCCACCGCGACCTCAAGCCATCGAATATCCTCGTCGCCGAAGACGCGGGGGGAGTCCCGCAGGTCAAGCTGCTCGACTTCGGCATCGCCCGCCTGCTCGACGTGGAGCAGGACAGCGACCTGACCTGGACCGGGCTCCGGCCGATGACGCTGGAGTATGCCGCGCCCGAGCAGATCCGGGGCGAGGCCGTCACGACCGCCGCCGACGTGTACGCGCTCGGCGTGCTGCTCTACGAACTCCTCACCGGCCGCCGTCCGCACGCGCTGGGCCGGAACCGCACCAAGCAGTTCGAGCGGTCGATCCTCGAAGAGGACCCCGTCGCCCCGAGCCTGGCTATCGCCCAGACGCTGCCGCCCGAGGCCACGAAGAGCGGCCGGGCCGTGACGCCGGAGGGCGTCGCTCACGCGCGCAGCGCGACCCCGGACCGCCTGCGCCGCCGCCTCGCGGGCGACCTCGACACGGTCATCCTCAAGGCGCTGGAAAAAGATCCCGAGCGGCGCTACTCGTCCGTCGAGGCGTTCATCGAGGACGTGCGCCGCCACCGGCAGGGCGAGCCGATCCGGGCGCGGCGGGCGACCGTCGGCTACCGCGTGCGCAAGTTCGCCTCGCGCCACCGCACGGGCGTGCTGACGGCAGCCGGGGTGATCGTCCTACTGGCGGCGGTCGTCGGGGTGTACACAGCGCGCCTCGCCGATGCCCGCGACCGGGCCGAGCGAGAGGCTGGCAAGGCCACCGAGATCGCCGCCTTCCTGACCGATCTCTTCGAAGCGTCGGACCCGCTCCAGACGCTGGGCGACACGCTCTCCGTGCGCGACCTCCTCGCCTCGGGCGTCGCACGCATCGACGCGCTCGGCGGGCAGCCGGCTACGCAGGCCGACCTCCTCGGGACGCTCGGCGAGATCTACCTCAACCTCGGCGACCCGGCGCAGGCGGAGCCGCTGCTTCGCCGCGCCGTCGCGCTCCGGCGGCCGGCCGGCGACGGCGGCGCGCTCGCCCTGTCGCTCCGCCGGCACGGCACGGCGCTCCGCCGCCTCGACCGCACCGAGGAAGCACAGGAGGTTACCGAGGAGGCGCTCCGGCTTCATGAGGCGACCCTCGGCCGCGTCCATCCCGAGACCGCCAAGACGCTGCGCGATCTTGGGGAAGTTGCACAGGCGCGGGGCGCGTACGACGATGCCGAAACTCATCTGCGCGAGGCCCTAGCCGTCCAGCGCCAGGTGCTCCCCGACTCCTCCGAAGACCTGGCTCTGACGCTGGGTACCCTCGGCGAACTGCTGGAGCGCGTCGGCCGTCTGGACGAGGCCGAGGCCTTTACCGTCGAAGCGCTGGTGATCGAGCAGCAGGTCTACGGCGACGACCACCCGTTCGTGGCAACGACGCTCGTCAACCTCGGCGTCATCCGGCGCGAGCGAGGTGACATCGAGGCCGCCGTGAGCGCGTACCGTCAGGCGCTCGCCGTCACGCAGCGGGTCTATGGCAGCGATCACCCCGAGACGGCGACCGTGATGCGCAACCTGGCCTCGGCCCTGCGCGACCAGGAAGCCTACGACGAAGCCCTCGCTCTCTACGAGCGTGCCCTGACGATCCGCCGCGACCGCCTCGGGCCGGACCATCCGCGCGTCGCAAACCTGCTTAACAGCCTCGCCCGGCTCCACGACGCGCGCGGCGACCTCGGCGCGGCCGGAGCCGCGCAGGAGGAAGCGCTCGCCATCTACCGACGGAGCGACCGGCCCGAGCCCGCACTTCTCGCCCCGGCACTCCACAACCTCGCCGAACTGCGCGAGACGCAGGGCCGCGACGCCGAGGCCGAGGCGCTCTACCGCGAGTCGCTCGCCACGCTCCGGGCCGCCCTCCCCGCCGGCAGCACCGATTTCGGGTTTCCGCTGACGAGCCTGGGTACGTTTCTGACCCAGCGCGCGGCGCACGGCGAGGCCGTCACCCTGCTCCGCGAGGCGGTCGCCGTGCGCCGCGACGGGCTGCCGCCGGGGCACCGGCTTACGGCGCAATCGGAGCGGCGGCTGAGCGATGCCCTGGCTGCGCTGGAGCGGTTCGATGAGGCCGAGCGCGTGCTGACCGAGAGCCTCGCCCGGCTGCGCGAGGCCGGGGCAGGCGGGTCGCTCACCGCGCAAGCCAACGACCGGCTCGCCGCCGTCCGCGCGGCCAGGCAAGAAAGTTGACCGTGCGATGATCGGTTTGGGGCCGAGGTGCTGCGTGAGGGGATAGAGTATCCGTTCAACCTCCAGCACCATGACCCGCATCGCTACCCTCCTCGCCCTGTTCACGCTCACGCTGCCGGCCGTCGCCCAGGACTCCGACGGCGACGGCGTGCCCTCCACGCTCGAAGAAACCGGCTACCGCTGGAACGCCGGCCCCGACGTGTTTGAAGCCTGCACGCCGGGCGTCGACAATCCGTGCTTCGTCACCGACCCGGCCTCGTGGTCGAGCGACGGCGACCCGTACAGCGACGGTCAGGAGGCGAGCGGCGTCAACATGGACAGCGCCGTGCCGCGTCCGTACAACAGCCCGCTTGTGGCCGCCTACCCGGTGATCGAGGTCGCCCTCGGCAGCTACTCGTTCACCTCGACCTCCACCATCACCGACTCCAACGGGACGACCCTCTCGGAGAGCGAGACGATTGCCTACGGAGCCGAGGCCACAGTCTCGACCTCCGTCACGGCGGGCGTCGAGTCGAGCTTTCCCGGCGGCGTGACGGGCAGCGTCGAGGCGACGGCGTCGTTCTCGGCGACGGTGTCGTACTCGGGCGAGCAGACCTCCGGCAAGGAGCTGAACTGGGAGACGGCGACGCAGACTTCGCTGGGCGACGCGGGGATTCTGTTCCTCTCGGTCGCGGTGCGCAACTCCGGCGGGGCCGCCGCCCGCAACATCCGCCCGACCTTCAATGTCTTCATCGGCGACGACCTCATCCAGACGATCTTTCCCGACGACGTGATCGAGACGCTCGACCCCGGCGCGGTGAGTCCTCCCGTGGTGCCGACCGTCAACGGGGAGTCGCTCGGGATCACGCTCACCTTCGACCGGCTGCGTGCGCTCCAGACCGGAGCCCCGGTGCGGATCGAGGTCGTCGAAATCATCGCCGACATCCGGCGGTGGTCGTTCGAGACGAGCCAGTGGGGGTGCGGCGCGCAGGGCCAGGAGACGTGCCCGTGGTCGGACTTCCAGAGCCAGATTCTGCCGCGTACGCTCCGCCTGCTCGTGGACTTCGGCTACACCAACGACCCGGAGGCCGTCATTCCCTTCGGCGTCCTGGGCAGCCCCTACGAGTTCCGCGTCTACACCGGCTCGCCCTCCGCCAGCCCGGAGAATACGCTCCGCGACGTGCTGCTCTTTCTCGACTACAACGGCGTCGGGACCGAGGGCGACGCGCTCGACATCGACGCGGCAGGCGACGCGCTCGTCATCGAGGGCCGCGCCTACCCCGACGCCTGGCTGCTGACCGAGCAGTACGGGGGAGACGGTCCCTTCGGCCCGATCGAGGCGGCGTGGAACGCGGCCGGACAGCCCGACAACCTGCTCAATGTCGTCATGCCGACGCAGGCTACGCTCCAGATGGCAAGCCCCGATCCCGAAAACGCCGGCCCGATCATCGCGGCGACCTCGCTCTCCGAGGACCTGCTCGGCGTCCGGGCAGTCGCCATCGCTAAAGGCAACCTGCCCGTCGTCTCCGCCGAGGCCCACGTCACCCAGTACGGCGGCACCCAGGTCGTCGTCCCGATGACGCTGTCGGACGACGGCACGGTCTGGACCACCGAGGGCTCCGATGCCGACCCCTTCCTCGTCCCCGCCGGAGCCGCGTCGTCGTACGTCGTCTTCACCGACCTCAGCGGTGCCAGCCGCCGGACCACCGAGCCGCTCGGCCTCCCGATCCGCCCGGCACCGACGTGTGAAGAAGCAGACTTCCGCGACTTCCGCGACAACCCCGCCGCGTCGGGCTTCGACGTCATTCTCTTCCCCGACAGCGACCTCGACACGCCGGTCGAGACCTACTGCGGCAGCGAGGCTACGGCCGAGTACTTCTGGGTCCCGAAAGCGACCGACCTCGGCGTGAATGGGCTGTACGGTGCCGTATTCATCGACGAGCGCACCGTCATCGCCACCGGCACGGAGTCGATCATCCGCTCGACCGACGGGGGGCGGACGTGGACGACGGTCGAGGTCGACGGGCTGAACGCCGTGCTGTGGGACATCGCCCGACGGCCCAATACCGGGACGCTCATCGCCGTCGGCGGCAACGGCAAGACAGGCACGACACTTCGCTCGACCGACGACGGCCTGACGTGGACCTTCTCCGACACCGGCACCTCCCGCACCATGCTCAGCGTGGACCACGGCGGCGGCGACACGTGGTACGCCACCGGCGAGGACCGCATCATGACTTCGACGGACGACGGCCTGACGTGGGTGAGCGTTCCTACGAATCCGGGTCCTGTCTTCAACCGCATCAGCGTCGCTTTCCGCGATGCCCAGACCGGCATCGTCCTCGACGAGGGCAACGGCAGTGGCGGCACCGGACGGACCTGGCGCACGACCGACGGCGGGCAAACGTGGGAGAACGTGTTCGTCGCCACCACCGTGACGGACGTGACCTACGCCGGGGACGACACCTGGTACATCGCGCAGAACCTGGGCACCCCGCGCCGTGTGCTCCGGTCCCGCCAGAACGGCAATGCTGACTCGTGGGAGATTCTCGACCTCCCCTCGAACGCAACCTCGCCCCGGTCCGTTGACTTCCTCACGCCGAACTTCGGCTACGTCGCGGGGAACGGCGGCGTCTTCCGCACCGAAGACGGCGGCGAGACGTGGACCGGCGAAAGCGCCAACGGCGTCAGCTTCCGGGCCGTCGCAGCCTTCGACGCCAACCGGAGCCTCGTCGTCGGCACGTCCGGCCGCGCTGCGCTGACTACCTCGGGCGGCGGCTTCCCTGCCCCGGTTCCCGTCGCCAACGAGGACTCCGAGCCCAGCACTGCCCCCGTCACCTTCAGCCTCGACTCCGCCTACCCCAACCCGTTCCGCGACCAGGCCACGCTCGCCTACTCGCTCGGCCAAGCGGGCGACGTCTCGCTCACGGTCTTCGACGTGCTCGGCCGCCGGGTGGCAACGCTCGTGGACGCGCCGCAGGCAGCGGGTGCCCACACGGTCCGGTTCGACGGGCGCGGCCTCGCGGCAGGGGTCTACGTCGTCCGCCTCCTCGTCGGCGACCGAGCCGAGACGCGCCGAATGACGCTGGTTCCCTGAGGCTAGCTAGCTCAGGTTTGGCGCGGGGGCGAAGCGTGGCGGCTCGCCCCCGCGCTTATCTTGGGCGAGCGGAGGCGGAGCGCCCTGGCCTCCCCTCTCGCCCCGCCTCAGCGCACCCGACCGCTCGTGCCTCTTCCGGTTACGGACCCCGTCCTCATCGTCGCGATCACGATGGTGATCCTGCTCGTCGGGCCGCTGCTCTTCGAGCGCCTGCGCATGCCCGGCCTGGTGGGGCTGATCGCCCTCGGCGCGGTCGCGGGGCCGAGCGTGACCGGCCTGCTGGAGCGCGACGCGACGTTCGTCCTCCTGGGCACGTTCGGGCTGCTCTACCTGATGTTCATGGCGGGGGTCACGCTCGACCTCGGCGAGTTCCGGCAGCAGCGCCGGGCCGCGCTCGCCTTCGGGCTCGCGTCGTTCGCCGGGCCGATGGCGCTCGCGCTCGTGGCCGGGATGGGGGTGCTCGGATATGGGTTTGCGGCGGCGGCTCTGCTCGGAAGCATCGTCGGGAGCCACACGCTCCTGGCGCTTCCGCTCGCCCGCCGGCTGGGGGTCGCGGGGGAGCGGCCGTTCGTGATCGCCACCGGCGCGACGCTCGTGACGGACCTGCTCTCACTCATCGTGCTGGCCGTCGTGCAGGGCGTCGTAAGCGGCGAGACCGGCGCAGGGTTCTGGGTGACGTTTGCCGGCGGGGCGGCCGTGTGGACGCTCGCCGTGCTGGCTGGGCTGCCGCGCCTCGCGGGCCAGTTCTTCCGGCGCGTCCGGCGCGAGGACGACGCGGCGTTCGCGTTCCTACTTGCCGCCGTATTCCTCGCCGCGTGGACGGCCTCGCTCGTCCGCCTCGCCCCGATCATCGGGGCCTTCCTCGCCGGAATCGCCCTCAACCGGCTCGTCCCGAAGCGGAGCCCGCTGATGACCCGGCTCCGCTTCGTCGGCGACGCGTTCCTCGTCCCGTTTTTCCTCGTCTCGGTCGGCCTCCTCGTCGACGTCCGGGTGCTCGGCGCGCTGGACGTGTGGGTGCTCGCGCTCGCCTTCACCGGCCTCGTCGTAGTCGGCAAGGGCCTCGCCACGCTTGCGCTCGCGCCGGTCCTCGGGTTCTCGCGGGACGAAGGCGTGGCCGTCGCCGGGCTGACGATGCCGCAGGCGGCCGCGACGCTCGCCGTCACGCTGGTCGGGTTCGAGATGGGCCTCTTCGACGCCGTCGCCGTCAACGCGGTCGTGCTGACGATCGTGCTGACGTGCCTCGTCGGGCCGACGCTGGTGCGGGTCTTCGGGCGGCGGGCGGCTCTCGCCGCCGCCGACGCGCCCTACGAACCGACCGAGGCCCCGGAGCGGATCATCGTCCCGCTCTCCAACCCGGAGACGGCCGAGGAACTGATGCAGCTCGCGCTGCTGCTGCGTAGCCCAGCGAGTGAGCAGCCAGTCTACCCTCTCGCCGTGGCGCGGGGCGGTCCGGGCGAGGCCGCGCGCGTGGCCGAGGCCGAGGCGCTGATGGAGCGGGCCGTCGAGTGGGCGACGGCCGCCAGCGTCCCCGCCGTCCAGACGGTGCGGATCGACGACAACCCGGTGGTCGGTATCGTCCGCGGCGTGCGCGAACTGCGGGCCTCGGAGATCGTGGCGGGCTGGAACGGCGAGTGGACGCCGGGCACGGCTGTTTTCGGGCACGTCATCGACGGCGTGCTGGAGGACACCCGGGCGATGATGATCGTCGCCCGCCTCGCCGCCCCGCTGGCGGCGGCTCAGCGCATGGTGGTCCTCGTCCCGCCGCTCCTCCACCGCGAACCGGGCTTCGCCCGGGCGGCACGCGCGCTCAAGGTGCTCGCGGCCGGCAAGAGCCTCCCCCTCGTCGTGGTCGCCGAGCGCGAGCATGCTGCGGACGTCGAGGCGCGCCTGCAAGCGGCCGAGCCCGAGGCCACGCTCACCCCCTACCCGGTCGCGCAGTGGCGCCGGCTGGTCCGCTCCCTCGACGGCCTCGTGAGGCCCGGCGACATCGTCGTCGCGCTCAGCGTGCGGAGCGGGTCGGTGGCGTGGCGTCCGGGCGCGCAGCGGCTGGTCCGCGTCCTCGCCCGGCGCTTCCCCGACTGCGATCTCCTCTCGGTCACGCTCTCCGAGACCCGCGTAGACCCCTACGTGCGCGAAGCCGAGCCTTCAGTCGAGGACGCGGCTGGCGCGTTCAGCGTCCCACCGGAGCGGCTCACGCCGGGCCTGTGCACGGGCAGTACCGAGACGCTGCTCCGGGGCGTCATCGCCCCCGCGTTCTCCGATACGCCGGCCGAGGCCGCGCCACTCGCCCGCTTGCTCGCGCTCGACGGCGGCAGCCCCGAGCGCGGAACGCCGGAGGTGACGCCGGGGGCCGTTCTCTATCACACCCACACCGAGCACGCCGACGCGCCCGCGCTCTACGTCGGCACCTGCCCTGAGGGGGTCCGCCTTCCCGGTGCCAGCGAGCCCGCCCGCGTCCTGCTCGTCGCGCTTGCCCCGGCCGAGATGGACCCTGACGCCTACTTCCGCCTGCTCGCGGCGGCGGCCCGGACGGTGCGCGAGCCGGAGACCGTCGAGGCGCTCGCGCAGGCCCCGACGCCCGAGGTCATGCAGCGCGTCCTGCGGTCTGCTTTCCGCGAAAGGCTGACGTGAGGCCGGACCGTGAGGCCGGGCTGCCGTATCTTGGGCGTAACGGAAGCCAGGGGTGCCGCGCCTGCAATCGGGAGGCGGCTGAGACAGACCCTCCGCACCTGATCCGGTTCGCACCGGCGTAGGGAGTGCTCCGACCGGCACAGGTCCGGCTGGCTTTTCCCCTCACCCCAGCCGCCTACGCCATGACCCGCCTTCGCCTCGGCCTCGAGTGGTTCCTCAACCCGGACCACGTCCCCTTCCTCCTCGCCCAAGACCGCGGCTGGTTCCGCGACGCCGGGCTCGACGTCGAACTGATCGAGCCTGAGGAGCACCTCGACGCCGTCGAAGCGATTGAAAACGGCGAGATGGAGTGCGCCATCACCGAGCCGCTCCACCTCGTCGAGGACCGCGCCAAAGGTGAACTCTGCGTCGGCTTCGCGCGCTTCCTCCACACGAATGGCGGCGTGATGGCGACGGCCGAGATCGAGCGCCCGCGCGACATGGCGGGCACGCGCATCCAGTACCCTGGCGCGCCCGGTCCCGGCGGTCCCGCGATCGTCGCCACGATGGTCGAGGCCGACGGCGGCCCGGCCGGCACCGAGGACGGCTACGGCCGGGTCAACAACTCGTTCTACCACACCGACGCCCTCGCCGAGGGCAAGGCCGACGTGGCGACGCTCGTCTTCTACAACTTCGAGATCGTCGAGGCCCGGCACCGCGGGCTCGACGTGCGGATGTTCGCCCTCAAGGACTGGGGCGTCCCCGACTTCTGCCAGCTCGTCCTCATCACGCACCCCGACAAGCTCGCCGCCGAGCGCGACACGTTCGCGCGCCTCGTCCGCGTGCTCCGGCGCGGCGTCGACGCCGTCAAGCAGGACCCCGAGGCCGCCCGCGAGGTCTACTTCCGCCGCGCCGAGGCCGACCCCGGCGACGCGCTGACCGGGGCGATCTACGACGCCACCGTTCCCTGCTTCACGCACGACTTCTCGATGAGCACGGCCTACTACCGGCAGTTGGAGAACTGGATGAGTGAGCGCGACCTGATCGCCGCGACACCCGGCGCAGACGCCTACTGGACCAACGACCTCGCGCTCTGACGCTCTGCCCGGCGGCTGTGAGCCTCACCGAGCATCTCACGCCGGGATCCTACAGTGACACAGCCGAACTGAAGAACTTCGCGCTCAACCTGCCGACAGGCTTGGTCCTACACGGCGGCAGGGCCTACAACGAGTACCCCACCGAACCGAAGGGTGGTCGAGACGAGCTTCAGTTCGTTGGAGCGCCTGCTACCGACGCCGGTCCACGCAGTGACGGCGCGGAGGTTCGAGTTGAAGGCGTTCCTGTCGGTGCTCACGCTGAGACCGGAGCGGCTCCCGTACCACGCAACTTGAGTTATCTAGAGCAGGTCCAACTGCCCTTCCGCGACGGGGTTGAAGCGGACGGTCCCGGGCCGCCCCGCCATCGCGGCGATCTGGCGGACGAGCCGCTCGAAGTCGTCGGGGTCGTTCACGAAGTCCATCGTGGTGCCGTCGATGATGAGCAGGGGACCTCTCGTGTAATGCTTGAAGTATTGGTCGTACGCCCCCGACAGCTCTGCGATATAGTCCCGGTCCATGTCCTTTTCGTAGTCCCGCCCGCGCTGCGCGATGTTCTCCATCAGCCGGTCCACGGAGCTTTGGAGGTAGACCACGAGGTCGGGCTGCGGCGTCGCCGTCTCCATCAGGCCATAGAGCGTTTCGTAGAGTTGCAGTTCGTCGCCCGAGAGCGTGATGTGGGCGAAGATGCGGTCCTTGTCGAAGGTGTAGTCGGCGACGGTGGCGTGGTGGAACAGGTCGCCCGCACCGAGGGCTTTCTGCTGGCGGAAGCGGCTGGCGAGGAAGGCGAGCTGGGTGTGGAAGGCCCAGCGCACGGCGTCGCGGTAGAAGTCGGGGAGGAACGGGTTCTCTTCGAACTCTTCGAGCACGAGCCGCGCCCCGGTCCGCTCGGCGAGGAGCCGGGCGAGCGAGGTCTTCCCCGCACCGATTACGCCCTCGACGGCGACGTAGCGCAGCGCCTCGGGCAAGAGCGGCTCCGTGTCGGCGAGCGAGGGAGCGAGGCGGTGCGCCGTCCGGCGGATGGAGCCGGCGTCGGGGCAGTCTTCCAAAAGCTGCCGGACCGGTGCGTCGAGGACCGGAACCACGAGGTCCGGGGCGAGGTCGGCGAGGGGGTGGAGGACGAAGCGGCGCTCGGCGAGGCGTGGGTGCGGGACGGCGAGGGCCTCAGTACGGATCACGCGGTCGTCGTAGAGCAGCAGGTCGAGGTCTAGCGGCCGGGCAGCCCAGCGGGCGGCGTCGCCGGAGCGGTCGCGGCCGGCGGAGCGCTCGATGCGCTCGAAGAGGGCGAGCAGGAGGTCCGGCTCGAGCGTCGTCCGCAGTTCGGCGACAGCGTTGAGGTAGGGCGGCTGCGGCTCGCCGCTGCCGAGCGTGTGGGCCTTCGACTCGTAGACTGGCGAGACGGCTCCGGCGCGCACCTCGGGCTCGGCGGCGAGCACCCGGATCGCCGTCCGCAGTTGGGCCGCCCGGTCGCCCAGGTTCGCGCCCAGGCCCACGAATACGCGTGCCTCGTCTCTCATCCCCGCACGGCTCTGTAGACCACTTCGGCCCGGTCCACGGACCCGCCGACCGGCGGGTTCGCCTTGCGCACCGTCACCTCGGCCCGCTCAACGATAGCGAACGCCTCCAGCACCGCCTGCGCGATCTGGTAGGCCAGCTTCTCGATCAGGTAGAACTTGTTGCCGGTCACATGCTCGCGGACGAGGCTGTAGACCTGCTCGTAGTCGACGGTCCGGTCCAGGTCGTCGTTCTCGGCGGCGGCGCGGAAGTCGAGGTCCATCGCCACGTCCACCTCGTAGCGCCCGCCGATGCGGTGCTCCTCCTGCATCACGCCGTGGTGCGCGTAGAACACGGCGTTGACGAGCCGGACGGTGCCGGTCGAGTCGGCGGAGCGGGAGTGGTCAGTCATGCGAGCCGGTGGTGGATGCCGAAAGATAGCGCCATCGGGGGCCAGGTCACGCCCCCTCTGCCGCGCTCTTTTTCTTCCGGTCGCGGACGAGCCGGACAGCGAGCAGGACCGGCAGCGCGCTGTGCCAGAACAGGTCGAAGATGTCTTCGGGGCGCGTCAGGTCCCCTGCGAGGAGCCACTTCAGGTCGCGCCACAGGTGTGGCTCGGGCACGAACGGCGCGAGCGCCATGAAGAGCGCTCCGGCGGCGAGTATCCATAGCGGGACCCGGTCGAGCCAGCGCATCACAGCCCGAGGGTTTCGAGCAGGGCCGCGTCCTCCGGCGCGAGGCGGCCGGCGGTGCGGTCGGCGAGGAGACCGGAGACGAAGAGGGTGCCGTAGATGCCGAGCACGGAGTCGCTGCGCTTGGCGTGCTCGTTGAAGAAGGGGACGACCGAGGCGTTGCGCATCGCCTCCCCGACGCGGATGCCGCGCGGCCCGAACGGCCCGTCGGGCGCGGCGGCGGGGAAGCTCCTCTCCGGCTCGAACTGCTTCTGCCCGAAGTGGCAGCCGGTGCACTGCGTCGGACTCTGGAGCGGGCGCGGCTCGGTCGCGGTCGCCGCCGCAAGCCGTCCGTCGGCACCGTAGACGAAGAAGTCCCAGAAGCCGTCGGCGCGGCGGAGCTTGACGGTCGTCTCGGCGAGCGCGCCGTCCACCCGGTGCTCGCCGACAAGCGTCGTGCCGACGGGGTAGATGAGCCGGTCATCGTTTTGCCGGTACCCTTCGAGCGCCGCGCGGAGGCTCGCCATCGGGACGAAGATGTGCCGCCGGGCGTTCGTCATCACGCCGTCGATCTCGACCGTGAACCAGGCCGGGTCGCCGCCGGCGTAGGGCGCGCTAGTCCGGAACGCGCCCAGCGTCGGCGGCAGGCCGCGCGCCGCGGCGTAGGTCCGGTCGACGAAGTCGATGAACTCGTCCCAGTCGATGGCCGCGTCGCCGTCGGCGTTGGCGCTGTCGAGCGCGGCGCGCCAGCGGGCGTCGAGGCGCTCGGGGTGGAGCCGGAAGTCGCCGTCGCCGGAGAGCAGGCCCGCCTCGAACGCGTCGCCGCCGTCCGGGCCGAGGTAGGAGCCGAGGTAGAAGCGCAGCAGCCGCTCCGGGTTGCGCTTGTCGAGGTCCAGCAGGAGACCATTTTCGCCCCCCCCACCGCCGCACCCTGTGAGACAGAGCAGACACACGAGAGGATAGAGCATGGAGGATAGAGAATAGCGCGCGCTCCTCCATACTCCATCTCCCATTCTCCCTCTCTCCCTCTCTCCCATTCTCATCCCTCCGCAAGCTGCGCCAGGTAGGCCCGCGCGCGCTGGTCGCCGGGGCTCAGCGCGAGCAGGCGCTCGAACATCCGGCGGGCGTCGGCGAGGCGGCCGAGGCGGGCATAGGCCACGCCGAGGTTGCCGAAGGCCGGGGCGTAGTCGGGCCGCGCGTCGATGGCCGCTTCGAGGTGCTCCACGGCCTCGTCGAACTGCCCGGCCAGCAGGTAGACCGAGGCCAGGTTGACGCGGGCCTCGGCGAAGCGGGGGTCGAGGCGGACGGCGGCGGCGAGGGCGGACGTGGCCTCGTCCGTACGCCCGGCCTGGAGGTGGATGAACCCGAGGTTGTTCCACGCCGCCGGGTGGTGGATCGAGTCGGTTTCGACGGCAGCTTCGAGCTGGGCGACGGCCGCGTCGGTCTGCCCCGCCGCGTCGAGGGCTTCGGCGAGCGCGATGCGGGCCTCGACGAGGACCGGCTGGAGCTCGACCGCGCGGCGCAGGGGGTCGAGGGCGGCCGGGGCGTTCTGCTGCTCGGTCCGCACGACGCCCAGCCAGTAGGCCGCCCACACGTCCTCGGGATAGGCCGAGGACGCTTCGCCGAGGACGCGCTCCGCGGCGGCGAGGGAGTCCTGCTCCATCAGCACACGGCCGAGCGCGACGAGGGCCTCGGCGTGGCCCGCTCCGGCGGCGAGCCCGCGGCGGAGGCCGGCGGCGATGTCGGGGAGGTAGGCCGGGAGGCGGTGCTGGGTCTCGTAGAGGTGGAACGTGGCGAGGGCTGCCTCGATGTCGGCCTCGCCGGGGCTGCGCTCCGGGTCCTCGTCCAGCAGGCTGACGAGCGTGAACGGCTCCGTCTGCTGCTCTTCGCGCTCGATCAGGCCGGGCAGGCGCGCCGGGGGCAGTTCGCGGCGGATCCAGTGGTCGGTGAACGAGACGTGCGGGATGTCCGACGTGCCGCCGACTTGGAGGTGGCAGCTCACGCAGTCGCCGGTCATCGCCTCGGCGACGGTCTCAGCTTCGGGGCGCTCGCAGACGGGCTCGGCCTCGGCCTCGCCGCCGTGGCAGCTCTGGCACGCCAGGTTGAAGGCGTCGGGGTCGAGTTCAGCCGTGGGCTGGTGCGGATCGTGACACGTAGTGCAGGTCATCGCGCTCTCTTTGAAGCACGCGCTGAGCGCGAGGCGGAGGCCGTGCGAGGCGATCCCGAAGTCGTCGGGGTCCTCGATCTTGTCGAGTCGGGCGAAGACGCTGCGGTGGGCCGTGAGCGCCTCGCCGGGGCGGAACGTCGTGGGGTCCTCGCCGGGCTCGAAGACGGTGATGCCTTCGAGGTGGCACTGCTGGCAGACGGCGAGCTGAAGGCTCCGTTCCAGGTTCGCCGGGTTGACGACGTTCTCCGCCTCGTCCGGCTCAACGCCGGCCAGCCAGCCCTCGACGTGGGCCTCGCCCGGCCCGTGGCAGCGCTCGCAGGTGATGCCCAGCGGGAGTTCGGCGTAGTGGTTCTGCGTGAACGCCGTCAGCTCCGGGTTGCCGTTGTGGCACGTCACGCACTCGAGGTTGGCCGGACGGCTGAAGCGGCTGTTGCTCGACCGGTAGCCGGGGCTCATGTCCCAGATCTCGCGCTCGACGTACCACGTCAGCGGCATCTCGGTCACGAACCCGTTCTCGTGCATCAGGTACGACCGCGTCGCGTTCCCGCTGCCGACGACGTAGGCGGCGCGGTGGACGCGCTCGTAGGTTACACGGCCTCGGTCGTCCTGCCGGAACTCGCGCTGGAAGAGCGTGTCGCCCTCGGCATAGGCCTGGTAGTAGTACCCGAACGCCTCGTTGAAGACGACGGGGCTGCGCCCGGCGGCGTCGAAGCGCTCCGGGGCCGTCGTCCGCTCGAAGCGCGAGACCGAGCGCCCCATGCCCGTGCGGTGGTAGCTCGCGTAGAGGTCCTCGTGGCACGACGCGCACGCCTCGTCGCCGACGTAGGCCACCTCGGCGATCTCCGTCACTGCGATCGTGCCGTGGTCCACCGGTGCCTCGCGGGCACACCCCACCCCGAGGACGACGAATACGGCGAGCACGGTGGGAGATCGCATGGCAGGCAGGAGGCGAGCAGACCGAAGATAGCGCCGGTTTGCGCCGCCCGCAGGGCCAGACCCCGTCCCCCGCTCCTTCGCTCAGGCGCTCGGCGCGGCGAGGGCCTGGGCCATGTCCGGGATCGCCGAGAGGTCGTGGAACGCCGCGATGCGCGCCTCCAGGTCGCGCGCCTCCAGGTTCAGCAGCCGGTCGGTCCCGAAGGCCTCGACGACGAACGACGCAAGGGCGCTGCCGAGGACGATGGCCCGGCGAAGCTCCTGCGGGTCGCTCGGGTCGGTCCGGGCGAGGTGCCCGGCGAAGCCACCCATGAAGGCGTCGCCCGCGCCGGTCGGGTCGTAGATCGCTTCGAGCGGGAAGGCGGGGGCGCTGAAGACGGTGTCGCCCGCGAAGAGCAGCGCGCCGTGCTCGCCTTTTTTGATGACGAGCGTCTGCGGTCCCATGCTGCGGACCACGGCGGCGGCGCGGACGAGGTTGGGCTCGCCCGAGAGTTCGCGCGCCTCGGAGTCGTTGATGACGAGGACGTCGACGCGGCGGAGCGTCTTGCGCAGCTCTTTCGGTGTATGCTCGATCCAGTAGTTCATCGTGTCGAGCACGACGAGGTCTGGGGCCTCCACCTGGTCGAGCACCTTCGCCTGCACCGTCGGGTCGAGGTTGCCGAGGCAGACGATCCGGCTGTCGCGGTAGGCATCAGGGATCACCGGGTCGAACGTAGCGAGGACGTTGAGGTGCGTGGCGAGCGTGTCGCGGCGGTTGAGGTCGTAGTGGTAGCGCCCGGCCCAGAAGAACGTCTCGCCCTCCGGGTCGCGCTCCAGCCCCTCGGTGTCGATGTCGCGCGCCCGGAGGAGGTCGACGTGCGCCTCGGGGAAGTCGTGCCCGACGACGCCGACGACCCGGACCGGCGCAGCGAGGTAGCGAGCGGCGAGGGCGATGTAGGTCCCCGAGCCACCGAGGATGCGCTCGGCCTTGCCGAAGGGGGTTTCGATGGTGTCGAACGCGACGGTGCCGACGACGAGGACGCTCATGGGGCTAAAGAGTCGGAGGGACTAGGGCTGGAGGTCACGAAATATAGGCGTGGAGGCGATTTCTGCCCCGCCCCTCTTCGGTGAAGAAGCGCGGGGCGGTCCCTCTATCCTCGGTCATCCCGAGCGCAGTCGAGAACGCGAAGCCGCGCCGCAGGCCGACCCGAAGGCTCGGCGAAGCTCGTCTCTTCGGGGAAGCGCTCAGCGTCTGCCCGATCCTGTGCCCGTAGAGCCCTTTCGACTCCGGCCTCCGGCCTCCGCTCAAGGCGGCCCCCCGAGATGCAGCGCGGGGGCCAGCGCCTGTGCGCCAGCCCCCGCGGGAGATCGGAGCTAGACCAGGCTCACGAGACTTTGTCCATCCACTCGCTCGCCTTCTTCGAGAACGCGTCGCCGATGGCTTCGGCGATCGTCTCGGTGAAGTCCTTCGCCTCGCCGTAGCCCTGTTTGGCGTTGACGGAGACGGCCTGGGCGGCTTCGCTGAGCGCGTCGGCGGCGACGGCGAGCTGCTGCGAGATGGCGTCGCCGGCATCGTTGGCCGCGTACTTGCCCTGCTTGGCGAGAACCTTCGCCCGCGCCTCGATCTTGTCGGTCAGCGTCTGCGGCGCGGGGTCGGGCACGGCGGCCATCACCACGCGCCCGACGAGCAGCCCGAGGCCGACCGCGCCGACGACGGCGAGGACGGGGTTCTCCTCGACCCACAGCTTGGTGCGTGTCACCCAGTCGTCCGAGTCGGCGGGGTCGAGCGAGAGGCGGTCCACGGTCGGGTCGCCGTAGTTGGGCGTGGTCGTCACCGGGCGTCCGGCCGAGGCCGTGACGGAGTTCGGGTCGAGCTTGGGCGGCGTCTTGGGGTTCGGGGTGCCGTTGGTTTCGGCTTTGGCGGCGGGGGTTCCGGTGTTCTTGTCGTCGGTAGCCATGAGAGCGGGAGTCGGAGAGGGGACGAGATAGAGAAGAGCCCTGGCGGTACAGGGAGAGAGATTCAACGCGAGGCGGCGGGGCTTTTGTTTCGCCCGGGGCCGAATGCGAAGCGCCCGCCTTGTTGCGTTCCTCGGTTATCTTAGACCCGGCCGCGTGCCCGAGGCGCGGTACCCCGTCCCAGGCGTCTATTCACCCCTCTGTGCCGAGCCCAAACGGCCCCCACGTATGAACGAGCGGACGAAGGGAAGAATGGATGAAAGGCTCTCTGGCGCGATGACGTCCCCCCATCGCTCCTGCTCTTTCGCTCTTCCGCTCTTCCTCGCCTGCCTGCTCCTCGCGGCGTCCGCCCTCGCCCAGCCTGGTCCCGTCACCGCCGAGGCTGCCTTCGCCGACGCCTACGCGCTCTTCGACGCCCGCCTCTTCGGCGAGGCCGAGCGCGCCTTCGCCGACTTCCGCTCGGCCTATCCCACCGACACGCGCACGTCGGAGGCGCTGTACTACGGCGGCGAAGCGGCGCTCGCGGCAGGCAACGACGAGGAAGCCGGACGCCTGCTGATGGCCTTCCGCACGCGCTATCCGGCCCATCCTCTCGCGCCTCGCGCCCGCCTCGCGCTCGGCGAGTACTACTTCGCCACGGAGCGCTACGACGAGGCGCGCCGTGCACTCGGCGAGGCCGCGGAGGAGGACGCGGCTCCCGAAGATGCGGCGCGGGCACTGCTGCTGATGGGCCAGACCTCGCTCCGGCAGGACCGCCCCGGCGCGGCCGTGGCGACGCTCCGCCGCGTGGCAGATACCTACCCGCGTGCCGCCGCCGCTCCGCTCGCGCTCTACACCGCCGGCTTCGCCGAGGTCGAGCGCGGCAACTACGCCGCCGCTGCCGACGCGTTCGGCCGGCTCGCCCGCGACTACGCCCGGTCGCCGGAAGACCGCCGGGTCGGCCTCGCGCTTGCCGAGGCGTACCTCCGCACCGGGCAGTACGACCGCGTCCTCGTCGAAGGCGAACGCCGCCTGCCAGACCTGGGCGGCACGGCCCGAGACCGCGCTCTTTTTCTCCTCGGCGACGCCGCGCTCCGGCTCGGCCGCATGGACGAGGCGGACCGCTACTTCGCCGAGATCACCGAGGACGGACCGTACAGCCGCCGCGCCCGGTTCGGGCAGGCCCGAATCGCGTGGGAGCGCGAGGCGTGGGCCGCCGCCGCCGACAGCTACGCCGCCGTCCGTACCGCCTCGGGCGAGGCGTTTGACGACCTCGCGGCCGAGGCGACGTACTACGAAGGCATCGCGCTCAAGCGCACCGGGCAGATCGACGAAGCCGCGCGCCGCCTCGCGGCCGTCGAGCTCCGCCGCCCCGAGAGCCCCTTCGCCGACGCCGCCCTGTTCGAGCGCGGGTTCCTCCTCTACGGGGTCCGCCGCTGGGACGAGGCCGCCGAGAGCTTCGAGCGCCTCCTCGACCGCTACCCCACCTCGGCGTTCGCGGGCGAGGCCGCCCGGATGCTCGGCGAGACCTACGCCGCCCTCGGCGACTTCCGCCGCGCCGAGCGAGCGAACGAGCGGGCCGAGGCGCGAGGCACGGCCTCGGCAGAGGTGCAGGGCGAGGTCGCGTTTCAGCAGGGCTACGGACTCTACCAGTCCGGCGACTACGCCGAGGCGGCACGCCAACTTCAGGGCCTCTACCGGCGCGAGCCGCGCGGGCCGCGCGCGGGCGAGGCGTTGTTCTGGGCCGCTGAGTCGTCGTTCCAGGAAGGCCAGCGCGGAAACGCCGCCGCGCTCGACCGCGCCGAGACGCTCTTCACGGAGTTCCTCAGCCAGTTCCCCGACCACCGGCAGCAGGACGCCGCCCGCTACGCCCTCGCGTGGGCCGTCTTCAAGCGAGGCGACTACGCCCGCGCCGCCGCCGCCTTCGAGCGCTTCCTCGCCAGCTACCGCCCCGGCACCGAGATCGTCCCCTACACCACCGACGCCCGCCTCCGCCTCGCCGACGCCTACTTCGCGCTCAAGCGCTTCGACGAGGCGGTCGCCGTCTACCGGCAGGTCGAGGGGGCCGGGGTCGGCGGTGCGGACTACGCGCTCTTCCAGGTCGGGCAAGCGCACGCCAACGCCGGCCGCCGGGCCGAGGCCCAGGCGGCCTACGACCGGCTGCTGACGGGCTACCCCGACTCGGCGCTGCGGGCGCAGACGCACTACGCGAAGGGCGCACTCGCCTTCCAGGCCGAGGACTACCCGGCGGCGGTGGCGAGCTACCAGCGCGTGCTCGGCGACCACCCCGGCTCGCCGGTGGCACCGAAGGCGCAGTACGGAATCGGCGACGCGCGCTATAACCAGGGGCGGCTGCGCGAGGCGACGGCGGCGTACCGCGCCGTGCTGGAGCGCTACCCGGACAGCCCGTTCGTCGTGGACGCGCTCTCGGGGGTGCAGTTCGCGCTCACCGCGCAGGGCGAGGAGCACCGGCTCGACGAGGTCGTCCGGCAGTACGCCGACCGGAACCCTAACGCGGGCGTGCTCGACGAGCTTCGGTTCCGGCAAGCCGAGGGTGCGTTTCAGAGCGGCAACCTCCGCGTCGCCGTCGAGGCGTTCGAGGACTTCCTCCGCACCGCCCGCGACCGCGAGCTTCAGGCGGCGGCCTACCTCTACCTCGGCCGTGCCCACGCCGACCTCGGCGAGCCGGACCGCGCCGAGCCGAACTTCCGCCGCGTCGTCGAGCGCTTCCCGAGGGCCGACGTGCAGCCCGACGCGGCGGCCCGCCTCGGGGCGCTCTACCTCAGCGCCGAGCGCTGGGACGAAGCCCTCGCGCTCTACCGCTCGCTCAGCGCCGGCGCCGCGACCGTCGAGGCCGGGGTCGAGGCCCGACTCGGCGAAGCCGAAGCGCTCCTCGGGCTAGGTCGGGCCGCCGACGCCGAGGCGCTCTTCGACGCCGTCGCCGCCTCGGTCAGCGGCGTACTCGGCGACCGCGCCTGGTTCGGACTCGCGCAGGCCGCCGAGGCGCAGGGGCGCAGGGACGAGGCCGTCGGAGGCTACGAGCGCCTCGCCACGGAGCGCGACGACGAACTCGGGGCCGACGCTCTCGTTCGCCTCGCCGAAGCGCTTCTTCCGGGCGACCCGCAGGGCGTGCTCACGGCGGTCGAGCGGCTCGACATGGACAACCGCTTCGCGGGCTATCCCGACCAGGTGGCCGAGACGCTCGTCGCGTTGGCCCGTGCCTTCCGCGCCCTCGACGAGCCGGGCCGCGCCGAGGAGACCTACCAACTCGTCCTCGACGCCTACGCCGACACCCCCGCCGCGGTCACGGCCGAGCGCGAACGCTGATTCAGGTATGGAAGAACGAACGCAAGGAAGAACGAAAGATTCCCGATTGGACAAGCTGAAGCGACGGGGAGCGCACGCCGCGCGTCTCTTCCGCTCTTCCACTCTTCCGCTCTTGCTTGCCTGCCCCGCCCTGGCGCAGCCCGAGCCGGAGCGGCTGCCGGACCTCACGCCGCGCGCGTTCGAGATCCGGGGCGACCTCCAGATCTCGCTGCCGAACCTGGAGCGACAGCCGCTGCGCGGGTTCGCCCCGCCGCCGCGCACCTACGTCGTCCCGGCCGACCGGCGGACGTTCGTCGCCCCTTACCGCCAGGACCCCAACGACCTGCCGCTCGACCCGCTCGCGGTGCCGCCCCCGCCGGAGGTCGCCACGCTCCGCCCGCTCACCGGACGGATCGACGCCGGCTTCGGGCGCTACGCGAGCCGGCTCGGGCGCTTCGCCGTCAGCCGAGGCGGCTTCGGCCTGAACGCGGCCTACGCCGGCTTCTCCGATGGGCCAGAGGATTTCGACGCCGCCTCCGACCTCTTCGACGGGCGCATCGCCTACGCCTCGCGCGGCTCGACGCGGTTCGGGTTTGACCTGGGCGGAGCATACTGGGAGCACGACTTTTTCGACAGCGGCGTTCCGACCGTCCCTCCGTTTCGGCCCCGGTGGAGCACACGCGCACTCGACGGCGGGGCGCGTGTCGCCGCTGATGGGCGCACCCCGTTCGAGCTAGCTGCACGGTTCGGCTCGACATCGACGACGCTGGGCATCGACGACGTGATCTTCGGAGCGACGCCGGGCACGACCGACTTCTCGGAGACTCGCCTCGAGGGACGCGCGGAGGTGCAGCCAGGGCGACTTCGGTTCGGTGCCAGCGGCGCGGTTAGCGGACTCGGCGACGAGGGCATCGGCGAGAGCCTGACCTCGCACAGCGCAGGCGGCACCGTCGAGTTCAATGTCGGGCGCGGGCAGCTTGAGGTCGGAGCGCGGCTGCTCGGGTACGATGCCAGCACAGCCAACGGCGGCGGATCGAGTACGAACGTCGGACCCGTCGTCCGTTTCGAGACGCCGCTCTCGCCGACGACGCGGCTCTTCCTCCGCACCGACCCGCGCGTTGAGCGTCGCGGCCTCGCCGGGCTGTACCGCACGAACCCGTACGTCGAAGCAGCACCCTTCGTCGCGCCCGACCTGCACCTCGTCGACAGCCAGGGCGGGGTGGAGATCCAGGGCCGACGCCTCCGCGTCACCGCCTATGGTGGGTACCGCCTCAGCCCGGTGACTCTCTACTTCGAGTGGGACAACGCGACGACCGACTGGCTGTACGTTGCCCGCTACGGTGAGACCCGCGTCCTGCGCGGCGGCGGGTCCGTCACGCTCTACGCCCCGCGCCGCCTGCGGGTCACCGTCGGAGGCGAAGTCCGCTCCGGCACCCTCACCAGCGGAGGTGACGACCGCGACATCCCGTATTTCGCGCCGCTCACCGGGCACCTCTCGCTCGCGCTCCCCTTCGCCGGTACGCGCGGCCTCGTCCAAGTCACCGGCACCGCCGAGAGCAGCCGCCCTACCGGGATCGAAGACATCGATGCCGACGGCTGGGCGACGCTCGAGGCCGAGGGCCACTACTGGTTCGCCTCCAACGTCGGCCTCCTCGTGCGCGCCGAGCGCCTTGCCGGGCGCGCCGAGCAGTGGCCGGGCTTTCCGCGTCCTCCCGCCGCCTTTCTGGGCGGCCTCCGCGTCCGGTGGTAGCCCAGCGCTGCCTTTCGTATCCTCACCCACGCCCCACCCTCTTTCTCCGATGATGCTCGACACCGTTTCCGAGGACGTGCTCCGCGCCTTCAGCCAGGCCGTCCGCGAGCAACTGATGAACCACCGCGACGTGACCGTACCGGGTCTCGGCCGCTTCAGCGTAGCCCACGAGCCGAGCCGCGTCGTGGAAAGCGAGGCGGGCCAGCGAACCCTGCACCCGCCGGTCGATGCAGTCGCGTTTGAATCCGAACCGGAGCCCTCTTCCGCCTGAGCTATGGCCGACGCCCTCGTCACCCACCTGGCCCGCGCCCTGCACCTCCCGCCGGACGCCGCGCAGCAGACCCTCCACCACCTCGTCGCCACCCTGCGTGACCAGATCGAAGCGACGGGCGAGGCGGCTGTGCCCGGCCTCGGCGTGTTCCGGCGCTCGGGAGCCCGCCTCGCGTTCGAGCCGGAAGACGCGCTCGTCCGGGCGGTGAACCACCGCTACGCTGGCCTGGCCCCGGTTGCCGCTGAGACCGCCGCGCCGCGCCCGGCTTCGGAGACTGCGGCCGCTGGCTTCCAGCCGCTCCCGACGTTTATCGCTCCCGAGGAGCCGGCCGACTCCGCCGCGCCCGACTTCGCCGACGAGGCAGCCGAAGCACCTGCGCCGCCCGAAGCCGAGCCGGAGACCCCAGAGCCTCCCATCGCCGGCCTGCTCGCGGACGAGCCGCCGCCGGAAGAGCCGCCGGTTCTAGCCACCGCCAGCACCCCCATCGCTCCCGACGATTCTGAGCTGGAACCGGCAGAGCCGGAGGCAGCCTCCGAGCCGCCGATGCCGGCACCTAACGCCCCGAGTGATACCACCATCACGGGTGAGACGGACGACGCGCCCTCGGACATCGAAGAGCCGGAACCAGAGGAGGTGCCCCGAGCCCCGGAGGAGGACGGGCTGGACGAGGTCATCGCTTTCGAGGGCCTATCGGACCTGGAGACCGGTGAGGAAGCAGAAGACGACACGTTCGAGGACGAGGACACCAGCCTCGACGAACTGCTCGCCCACACATGGACCGACGGGGGCGATGCGGACGACGACGCGCACCCGCTCGGCCCGATGCCCGAGGAGCCCCTCGAGGACGCCGAGTATGCCGTCATCGAACCGGACGAGGGCGAGCCGGACGAGCCCGGCGCCGAGGCTACGGTCGTCGCCCCGGCCGTGCTCGCCAGCGACGCTGCCTCCTCCGAGGCCGTGCCTGCGGACGACGAACCGGTAGCTCCGGCTGTCGCCGCGGTGAGCGCTGCCGGCCCCGAGCCTCCGCAGGACCGCAAGCCCGAGGAACGCTCCGGCCGAGGTCCGCTGTTTGCAGGCCTCGCCGTTGGCGTCCTCCTGGCCATCGCGTTCCTGCTGTGGACGCGCAGCCGCGAGCCCGCGCCTGCGCCCGTCGCCGAGCGTCCGCCCGTCGCCGACACCGCCGCCGCGGTCCCACCGCCGGCCGACTCCGCGGTGGCGACACTCCCCACGGACCCGGTCGAGGAAGAAGACCCCGACCCGCTCCGTAGCGCAGGCACCGTGGCCCCCGCCGATGGAGGCTTCACCTGGGTCATCGGCTCCGAGCTGAGCCAGGCGGCGGCCGAGCAGCGGGTCGAGGCCTACCGCACGCAGGGGTTCCGCTCGGGCGTAGTCGCGCAAGAAGCGGCCGGCCAGACGCGTTACCGGGTCAGCCTCGGACAGTTCGATACCGTGGCCGAGGCCGAAGCCCGGCGCGGCGACCTTCCCGCCGACGCGCCGTCCGATAGCTGGATTCTCCGGCTCTGAGAGCTGTCCGGACTTATGATCGCGGGCTGCGGGCGGCTGCGGAACCGACCGGCCACGTCGCGCCGCATCACCGAACCTCGCGGTTCGCCTGGTGAGGTCGCTGCACTCCCCGATGCTTCGCATTCGCACTCCTTGCCGAATCAGTCCCTCGATCGCTCTCGCTCCGCACGCTGAAAATCCGAACAGCTTCTAGCTCATCCCCGATGCTCCTCGCCTTCATGCAAGACCTCGCGGCGGCACCCGACACGCTCGCCCTTGCCGCGGAGGAGACCACGCTCTCGCTCCTCGACGTCCTCCTCAAAGGCGGCTGGGTGATGGTCCCCATCGCCCTACTCTCGCTGCTGACGGTCTACCTGTTCATCGAGCGCTGGCTCGTGCTGCGCCGCGCTCACAGCGACCCCCACCGGTTCATGGAAACCGTCGCCGACTACGTCCGCTCCGGCGATGTCGGCGGGGCCGTCGGCTACTGCAAGGCCCACGAGACGCCGATTGCGCGCATCCTCCAGCGCGGCCTCGAACGGCTCGGGCGGCCCATCGGAGAGATCCGCGAGGCCGTGCAGGCCGCCGGCAAGCACGAGACCTACGAACTCGAAAAGCGCACCGACCTCCTCGCCTCGGCGGCCTCGATTGCGCCGCTGCTGGGCTTCCTCGGCACCGTCCTCGGCATGATCGCGGCGTTCCAGCAGATCCAGGCGCTGGAGGGCAACGTCAACCCGAGCGTCCTCGCCAGCGGCATCTGGGAGGCGCTCGTGACGACGGCCGCCGGGCTCGCGGTCGGCATCCTGGCGCTCTTCGCCTACAACTTCCTGCTGAGCCGGATCAGCCGCTCGGTCAACGAGATGGAACGCGTCGCCACCGAGTTCATCGACTTGCTCCAGACCCCGGCCGACAGGCGCGAGCGCAGGGTGACTGTGCCGTGACGCGCAGATCCGATCTGTCACGCTCACCACGCACGGTCTTCTGTCCTCCGTCTTCAGTCCGCTGAACCATGCCCCTCGACTTCGCCTCGGGCCGCAAGCCGCTCTCGGTCTTCAGCCTCGCCGGGCTGACGGACATCGTGCTGCTGCTGCTGATCTTCTTCCTGCTGACGAGCTCGTTCGTCACCCAGTACGGCATCCAGGTCACCCTGCCGCGCGTCGAGGCCGGGGCTCCGACCGAGGACCGCTCCGTCACGGTGACGATCACCGGCGACGGCCTGTTCTACGTCGGCGACGAGGTGACGGTCGAGGCGGACCTCGCTGCTGCCGTGCAGGCTGCGGGGGCGAGCAGTGACGCGCTCATCCTGCGCGCCGACGAGGCCGCGACGGTCGGGCAGTTCGCGGCCGTCGCCGGGGCCGCGCGCGCCGCCGGCCTCCGCATCCTGATGGCTACGGAGCCGGCGCAGCGCTAGCGCAGCCCGAGCGGTCAGCGCACGAGCACCAGCCGGCCTGTCTGCACCTGACCCTGGGTCGCGAGGCGGTAGACGTACACCCCACTCGCCAGGCCGTCCGCTGCGAAGTATCCCTCGTGCTGCCCGGCTTCCAGCACCGCGTCGACAAGCACCGCGACCTCGCGGCCCGTGACATCGTAGACGGCGAGGCGAACCGGCCCCGACTCGGCCAGGGCGAAGCGCACCGCCGTCTGGTCGCGGAACGGGTTGGGGTAGGCTTCCGGCGCGGCTATGGTTTCTGCACCGGCCTGCTCTGTCCTGCTCGCAGGTGGCACCGTTTCCTGGACGAGAACCGGCGTACCGTCTGTGACCTCAACGGTCTGCCAGGTGGCCACCGGCCCCACCCCACGGTCTGGAGTATCCAGCGTCTTCTCGACGGCGATGCTATCGGCGTCGGCAGCGAGCGGGAACTGGCCGGTCCGCACGACTAGGAAGTAATCACCCGTCGGCGCGGCTCCCGGCACGGACTGCCCCAGGGTCACCGGCCCGATGGTCGCCCCGGCGGGAAGCCGGAGCCGCTGCGGCGGGATGACCGGGCCAAACTCGCTACCGTCCGGCAGCACGGCCACGCCCCACGCATCAATCGCCTGCCGCTCCCCGGTGCCGTTGCTGAGCGTCACGTCGAAGTCGAAGCTGCCGCCGCCGGCCAGGATCAACACCGGCGGGGCCTGCGCCTCGGCCGTCACGCCGACGGTCAGCGGCAGCGCGCCGCCTTTGAAGAGGTAGGCCCGACCGGCGTCCTGGGGGCTGCCGCCGGGGTCCTCGAAGTAGGCCCCAGCCAGGGCATCGGCCAGGCCGTCGCCGTCGGCGTCCGGCACGCCCGCCACGCTGAAGCCGAAGTAGCCGTCGCGCGCTTCGTTCGGCGAGGTCAGCACGTTGAGCAGGGCACCGTTCGCACCGCTGAAGAGATACGCCCGCCCCGCCCGGCTCGGACTCGTCGAGGGCGACTCGAAGACAGCCCCGACGAGGAGGTCACCCCGACCGTCGCCGTCGGCGTCCGGCGTGCCCGAGACCGCGAGCCCGAAGAAGCCCTGCACTTCCTCGTTGGGCGAGGCAAGTTCGAGGAGCAGCGACCCATCGGCCCCGCTGAAGAGGTACGCCCGGCCCGCATCGCCGGGGCTGCTGCCTGGATCGTCCCGGTCGGCCCCGACGAGGAGGTCGCCCCGGCCGTCCCCGTCGGCGTCGGGCACGCCCGACACGGCCGAGCCGAAGTTGCCGACGAGTTCTTCGTTAGGCGAGACCAGCGACTGCAGCAGCGCGCCCGTCGCCCCGCTGAAGAGGTAGGCCCGGCCGGCGAAGATGGGGCTGCTGTCGGGGTCCTCCTGCCGCGCGCCGACGAGGAGGTCGCCCCGCCCGTCGCCGTCGGCATCGTCGATGCCCGCTACCGACGACCCGAAGAGGCCGAGTTCTTCTTCGTTGGGCGAGACCAGCGTCTGGAGTAGCGACCCGTCGGCTCCGCTGAAGAGGTAGACGCGGCCCGCCTCGGCCGGGCTCGTGCCGGGGTCTTCGCTCGCCCCGATGAGCACGTCGCCCCGACCGTCCCCGTTAGCGTCCGGCACGCCCGCCACCGACGAGCCGAAGAACCCGGCCTCTTCCTCGTTGGGCGAGACGAACGTCTGGAGCAGTGCGCCCGTGGCCCCGCTGAAGAGGTACGCCCGGCCCGCCGCCTCCGGCCCACTACCTACCTGCTCTGACCGAGCGCCAATGAGCACGTCGCCGCGGCCGTCGCCGTCGGCGTCCGGCACGCTCGCCACCGACGAGCCGAAGAGGCCGTCTTCCTGCTCGTTGGGCGAGACGAACTCGAAGAGCAGCGACCGGTCGGCCCCGCTGAGGAGGTAGGCCCGGCCCGCCCCCTCGGGGGCCCCCGCTGGGTTCTCACCGAACGAGCCGACGAGGAGGTCGCCTCGGCCGTCGCCGTCGGCATCGTCGACGCCGGCCACGTCCCAGCCGAAGTAGCCGAGGGCCTTCTGGTTGGGCGAGAGTAGTTCGTCGAGCACGTACTGCGCTGAGGCGGACGGCAGCAGAAACATCACCACCGCAGCGGCCATCGTTACGCGAGATAGAAGATGCATCGGAAGCAGAGTATGGTGAAGAAAGAATCGGCGTGCAGGCCCGTCAACCCCTATGCCCGGTGTTTTCAGGACTGTGAATCGACCGGCTACCGGGTCAGCGGGGTCCAATATAACAGGCGAGGCCCAGGAGCAGAATGTGCCCTGGGCCTCGCTCAGAGTAAGTCAGGCCTGGACTAGCGCACCACCGTCATGCGCCCGGTCTCGACCTGGGTGCCGCTGACCAGCCGGTAGACGTAGACGCCGCTGCTCAGGCTCGACGCGTCGAACGCGACGCGGTGGGCTCCGGCGTCGAGCGCTCTGTCTACGAGGCGCGCCACCTCACGGCCCCGCACATCGTAGACCACGAGCGAGACGTCGGCGGCGCGCTCCAGCGAGAACGCAATCTCGGCCTCGCGGGCGAGCGGGTTCGGGAAGACCGACAGCCTCTCGGCAACGGCCGAAGCAGCGAGCGTGCTCTCTTCCTGCCACGGGCCGAGGTCGGAGACGCTCCACGTCGTCCCCGTGCCTCGCGCCGAACCGGTCACGATCACGGAGAAGGCTTCGGCGTCCACCGTCGTGTTCGGGAATTGGCCGATGCGCACCGTGTAGGTGTAGATTCCGAGCGGCGCATTCCCCGGCACGTTCTGGGTATAGCTGTTCGAGACCGACGCGTTGCCCGAGATCGTCTGGTCGTTGAACACACTAGCCTGGAGGCCTCCGGGCGAGGCCGTGAAGAAGAGGTCGCCCGTGACCGGGTTGGCCGTGTTGTTGGCGACGGTGAAGTTGACGGTGAAGGAGCCGCCCGGCGCGACGGTCATCGCGCTGAGCGAGGCCGTGAGGTCGAAGTTCGGGCCCGCCGTGCCGCAGTCGAACGAGGCGCTGCCGAGGCCGTCGAAGGTGTCCTGCGGGAAGCCGATGTAGTTCACGGCCGGGTCGAAGACGTCGCTCGTGTCGGCGTCGGCGTCGCAGGCGTCGCTCAGGCGGCGGAGCGTGTTGTTTGCCGTCGAGGTGCTGTCCATCCCCCACTCGCTGCCGGGGTCGAAGCCGACCTGTCCGATAGCGTCGACGATCATCGTGGAGTCGCGGAAGAGGACGACAGCGTCGTCCCCGTTGAAGGACAGCGACCCACTAAGCTGGTCGGCCAGGGGCAGGACGAGCAGGGAGTCTGCGTCATCCTCGGCGATCACGAACACGTCGTCGTTAGCGACGGTGCCGGTGAGGGCGATGTTGCTCCCGGCGGTGGTGTTGCCGTTGAAGAAGATGCGGAGGTAGTAGCCCTCGGCTTCGAGGTCGACGGCGCTGCCGGTGCCGTTGTAGAGCTCGATAGCCTTGTTGAAGGCCGAGCCCTCGACGTACTCCGAGATCAGCAGGTCGGACGTTTGGGCGACGGCTGCGCCGCAGAAGAGGGCGGCGAGTGCGAAGGGTAGAAAGCGTTGCATGGCAAGCAGAGGTAGATGAGAGAGGGTAAGGGGGTACCGCACCACTAGACGGTCGGCGGTCCTCAGCATAACCTCCGGCGGCGACATCTCCTAGCGCTTCCAGCGTATCTCTCTGTAATCTTCCGGCGCACCCGGGCGCGTGCAGCCTCCGTCTGCAGGTCCGGGGGTCCGGCAGCGCGCAGAAACGCCCGGCAGCTTACGGGCCACCGGGCGCCCGGGGTGATGTCTGGGGGCGGACGTATGGATGAGCGAAAGCCGGGAAGAGAAGCGCAGCGGCGAGGCCTGGGAGTCTTCCGCTCTTCCCCGCCCGCTCTTCTGCTCCTACCGCGCTCCGACGCGGCCCATCGCGAGGCGGGCGCGGTTGCGCGCGCGCTCGAAGGCGGCCTCGGCCTCGGCCCGCTCCTCGGGCGACTGGCTCTCGCGGATGCGGTCGCGGGCGCGCTCCTCGGCGGCCTGCGCCCGTTCGAGATCGATCTCGTCGACCGGCTCGGCGCTCTCGGTGAGCATGATGACGTGGTTGCCGAGGACCTCGACGAACCCGCCGGAGGTGGCGAACTCGACCGTCTCGCCCGCCGCCGTGGTGATGGTGACGGGGCCGACGCCGGTGACGGCGATCATCGGGGCGTGGTTGAGCAGCACCTCGAAGGAGCCCTCGACGCCGGGGGCGCGGAAGCTCGTGGCCTCGCCCCGAAAGGCGTTCGTGTCCGGGGCAACGATCTCGACGAGTAAAGGCATGACGGGAGCGACGAGTTACGAGCGACGAGCGACGAGTCTTGGTATTCGTCGTTCGTCGCTCTGCGTTCGTAGTTGGACTAGGCTTCGGCGAGCATCTTCTCGCCGGCCTCGATGACCTCCTCGATGGCCCCCTTGTAGAGGAACGCCTGCTCGGGGAAGGGGTCGAGCTCGCCGTCGAGGATCATGCGGAAGCCGCGAATCGTGTCGTCGATCTTGACGTACTTGCCCGGCGTGCCGGTGAACTGCTCGGCGACGAAGAACGGCTGGCTCATGAAGCGCTCGGCCTTGCGGGCGCGGCTCACGACGAGCTTGTCCTCGTCCGAGAGCTCGTCCATCCCGAGGATGGCGATGATGTCCTGGAGCTCGCGGTAGCGCTGGAGGAGCTCCTTCACGTCCTGCGCCGTCTGGTAGTGCTCGTCGCCGAGGATGCGCGGGTCGAGGATTCGGCTGTTCGAGTCGAGCGGGTCGATGGCGGGGTAGATGCCGAGCGACGCGATCTGGCGCGAGAGCACCGTCGTGGCGTCGAGGTGGGCGAAGGTCGTCGCCGGGGCGGGGTCGGTGAGGTCGTCTGCCGGGACGTAGACGGCCTGGACGCTCGTGATGGCCCCCTTCTTGGTAGAGGTGATGCGCTCCTGCATCTCGCCCATCTCGGTGGCGAGGGTCGGCTGGTAGCCGACGGCGCTCGGCATCCGGCCGAGGAGGGCCG